>CALJZV010000074.1 GCA_937983475.1 uncultured Verrucomicrobiales bacterium | reverse complement strand
AAGGAATGTCTGACGGTGGTTTTTTACCCAGGTTCTGCCCTGGATGAGGCGGGTTACCATGTTCAACTGGTTCGCAACATCCGGAAGCGTGACTCCTGCGCCGTAAGCGTGGCTGAACGCCGTGTCGATCCCGGTGGTGGCCCCGCCCAAGGCCGCACCGACAAAGGCTTCATTGTCACGGGCTCGTTTCATGACGTCGTTATATCCCTCCTCCAGGTGATGCTGGTAGTGACTTTCCGATTCGCCCAACTGCATGCGAGCCAGCTTGGTGATTGTGTCGATCGCCTTCAAAGTGCGCCCAGCGTCATTTGCGGTGTAGGCGGGCGGACTCACCGAGTAATTCACAGCATTGCCGTAGGTGTTGGTGCCAGAATTGTAGCCGGTCAGCCCGGTAACCCCCGTGGTGCCCACAGAGTAAGGAATTACATTTTGCCCAACCTGATAGAAATTCTGGCCGGCGATGGAGATGTTCATCGAAACCAGACTTGCCGGGTTGACCAAGTTATTGAGCAGGTCGGCCGTGCGCCCCCCCCATCCGTTCTGAAAGGGCCTGTCCGGCAGACTGCTCTGCCATTGCAATTGCTGGTCGCTGTGCGAGAAGAGCTGGGGCGGAACCGGCACAGTTCTTGGCACAGCAATGTATTGGGAGCGTGTGATGGGTTGAACGAGCGTTCCGACGTTTGCGACAAAGGCAAGCTCGCCGCTGTTGAACAGGCTCTGCACGTTTGGCATCTGGAAATGCAAACCAAACTGGGTGGCATTGCCTTGATTGAACCCGCCAGCGGGAGCGGTCAGAGGCAGCGCGGCATTCGTCCCACTCACGGGTATGTGGATGGGATGCGGCGTGCTCCCGCCGGGTATGATTGCGGGACGAGCACTTTCGTAGTTTGTCCGCGCCACTCCATCCAGCGGAATGAGCATGTTATTGGCGTCATTGCCTCCGTATAGAAACAGGCAGACGATGGCCTTGTAATCCGATGGCGCTGCCTGGGCCATGGCGCCCTGCATGAGTCGCAAATGGGCCAGGGTGTTGACAATTCCGGTGACGCCGAGGCTGGCGCACGCGCTACGGCAGAGAAAATTCCGCCGGGTGTCGAAGTGGTCCTGATGCTTTTTCGTTTTCATAGTGATCAGTGAGTTTGAGTTTCGCTGGCGTTGGCGGTGATTATTTCTGCACAATGAATTCAGGCGAAGCCGTGATGAGGTAAAGCGCGGCGCGAACCCGGTTTCCGCCGTTGGTTTTTGAAACCGGAGGCGCATCCACGGCGATCGTGGCGAGTTGATTGATGATGATGCTGCGCGGATCTGTTCCAGTGGAGGAATAACTGGCTTCGTATTTCGACTTGAGCGAACCAGAACAAAGCAGCGCATCCAAGCGGTCCACCAGATACGTTGCGGCGGACACTTCGGTGGCTCCACCGGCTTCGCGGACGGCGATGTATTCGGCTGTCAGTCCGGCAAGGTTTACGACAATATTGTCCAGCAGTCCGCCTGAATCTCCGATGAGGTTCGTGACACCCTGGCCGGTTGGCCGGGCAGCGGCAGCATCGATAATCGAAGAGTAGTCAATGGTGCGGTGGTAGTTCACGTTTCGAACGACCTGGTTCTCGGTGAGGATCTGCAATTCCGGTGCCACGAGTCCAGCTGCGGCAACACGCCCTCCAGGCGTATA
>CALJZV010000073.1 GCA_937983475.1 uncultured Verrucomicrobiales bacterium | reverse complement strand
GTGGTGGTTGTCACCTTCACCGTGTCCTGATCCTGCCGTGACACGTGCGCCGGGTTGTCCGATTGCGCGACCGGTTGCTCGACGTGCCCCGCAGGCTTGGTCACGGTGCTCGCACGACCACCCTTCAACGGCTTGGTCGCTGCGCATCCGCAGAGCGCGACCAGGCACAGCATTGGAATAAAAGTCTTCACTTCGTTTCTCCTTTTTTCTGTTCCATCAAAATCGTGATGCGATCCACGGTTCGCGCCAGCACGGCCTGATTCTCGGCCATCGTCGCGACTGTCTTTTTCAGGTCGCGCCGTTCCTCAATCGCGTAACTCTCCCGCAGCTCCACCGCCGTCAGCCGCTTGTCCATGCTGGTCCACAGCGTCACCAACGCCGCGCCCATCGTCACCAGTTGCAGCACGTTTCCGAGCGTGACTTCCGGATTGAACCGGAATCCGCGCGCAATGCCGTTATGTTGAGCATTCTCACTCATGGTTTTTCTCCTTACGTCCTCACCAGCGGCACCGCGCCGCTCGTGCTTCGCACCTGAACGCCGTATTTCGCCAGCATCGCCTGGGCGACGTGCGACAGGATCGGCCGCACATCGGTCTTGTTGTAACCGGTCTGGTTGGGACCGACGTTCTCATATTTCAAGCCCTCACCGGGCGGCGCCGCCGTGCGGTCCAAAATCAAAAGTTCCCGCGCCATCTCGCACGTCGCGTTCACCACGCCCGAGGGCACCACATCACTTGCCACCACGCCGCCGCTCCATCGGCCCAAGTCCGGGTCCGGACACCCCTCACGCGGCCACTGCAACGCCTGTTCAGCCTTCGCCCGCGTGCCCCGAAATTGCGTTTGCGAATCAATCAGCCGCGTCGCCATCACCAGCGCCGCCGCCTTCTGGTCCGCCGTCGCGCCCATCCACGCCGACGCATACAGATGGCCCTCGAAATAGGTGTCCCCATCGGCCACGTTCGCATACGCGTTCGCGTCCGACTTCCCGCTCCCATCTTCTTTGATTAATACCAGCGCCATAAACTTGTTCTCTCAACTCTCATCCCTCAGCTCTCAACCAATCCCAGCAGCGCCTCCGCGAAGCGTTCTCGCACACACGCAAATTGCTCTGACCACCACGTGGTCACGCTGCCGGTGTTCAACTCGATGGCCACCAGTTGCCCGTCGGCACGCCGCATCAGATCTACCGAAACGTAGCCAAAGCCCTGTTGCGTCAGCGCCGCGCTCAACGCTTCGAGTGCCGCCGTTTCGGTTGCACTGAACTCCCAAGCTTCCCGATGCCGTTCATCCGGCCTTTCGTTCGATTCGCGATACGTCACCAACTGGCGACAGCCATCCGGGCATTCATCCGGCGTGAACAACCGCGACGCCAGCGGCTCCTTTTTAAGCACAAACCCAAGCATCAGCTTGCCGCCGAATAGCTCCGCTTTGTAAACGCGGCCGCAGTTCGGATTGACCTCACGACAAATCACGTCCCGCTCGAAATCCCACGTCGTGTAACCCGGCTGATTTGGCGTAAAGACATGGAACCCATGCCCGCCGCCGGTGAACGACCGTTTCAAAATCACCTTGTCCACGTTCCACGCATCGAACAGCGCCAGCGCGGCATTCAAATCCGGCACGGTAGTCCACTCCATCACCGGAAATCCCAGCGACGCCAGGAGCGTCAGATGTTCAGGCCGCGCCAGTTCCTTGCCACCGAAGCAGCCCACATTCGGCAACTGCCGCACCGCATCAGGAATCCAGTTGTGACTGACAGCCACATCGGCATTCGTCGCGACGGACTCCACACTGACACCTGACCGTATCTCCGAATCAATGTCCGCCTCGCGCAGCCGTTGTTGCGCAAAGCGATACCGCCCCAAGAGGGACGGCGACGCCGCAATGGAATGGAGCAATACCTTCATTCTCAGCCTCCAATCGTCAGTTCACCGCT
>CALJZV010000072.1 GCA_937983475.1 uncultured Verrucomicrobiales bacterium | reverse complement strand
CTCCTTATCGGCAACTGCTTTTAAGCCCGGGTGGGTGGTTTCAAAGAAGCGTCTTTTCCTGTTCAAGGCAGGCGGCGGAGAGGGTAGACAATCTGCCGTTTTTTCTAATGGGGCAAAAGTTTGCCGTGCCTGGTTTGCCCAACTTGGGTAAGTTTGCTGGCGTTGTGAAGCTTCCGATGCTCGCGAGGATTCTCCTGAACTTTGCCCTCCTGACAGGCATCGTCCCCCTGTCCGCGTCCGCTTCTTTTGAAACGCCTCAATATACATCGCGTTTCTGGCGAACCAGCGATGGATTGCCGCACAATTCCGTTCGAGCAATCGCACAGACGACTGATGGCTACCTGTGGATCGGAACAGACAGCGGCCTGGCTCGATTTGACGGAATCACCTTCCAGGGGGTTGATCTGTCCAATTCATCATATGACGATTCTGTTTCCGTAAATGTGTTGTGCCCGGGACAGCACCAGTCTCTGTGGATCGGCGTTTCGGGTCGAGGCTTGGCCCGCTTAAAAAACGGAACTCTCTCATGGTTCACCCCGACCAATGGCTTGCCGAGAACCGCCATTCGCGCTCTTTTCGCCGCCAGCGACGGCGCCATATGGATCGGGATGGACAGGGGATTTGCCCGGTTCAAGGAAGAGAAGCTGGAGGTTTTCGCCGACCTTGCCCCTTCCGGCGTCAATGCGTTTTGCGAGGATGGCCAACAGAAAATATGCCTTGCGACCCGGCAAGGAATTAAGCGGGTGAACCTGGAAAATGGCGCCTCTATTGAAAATTTATTTCCCGCCGACCCCGACCCGGAAGATCCCAATGAGGCGCGTTTTTACACGCGGGCACTTTGTTTCGACAACGCGGGTGTGCTTTGGGCCGGAGTGTATCGAAGCCTTATCCGCTTGGGCAACGATTTGTCCTCAAGGAGCATAACCGGCTTTTCGCATGACTTTGTCAGCGCCATTCATCAGGACAGGCACGGAAACCATTGGGTCGGAACTTTTGGTGGGTTGAATCAGATTCCATCCGGCAGCAGTTCGGTCGTGGATATCACAAACGAAGGGGAATCCTTCGATACGGTTCACGTTTTGCTGGAAGATCGCGAGGGCAACATCTGGGTTGGAACGAACGACGGACTCGCCCGGCTTCGGCGAAAAACGTTTGCCATCTTCGATCGCCGACACGGACTCAGCCATAACAATGTCGTCTCCGTCATCGAGGATCACCGCGGCAGAATCTGCATCGGAACGCGAGGTGGCGGGCTGAATTTTTTGCAGGATGGCCATGTTTTGCCACGCAAAGAAACCTTTGAGGGCGACAGTTTGATTATGGCGATGGCGCAAAGTGGGAACGGCGGAATGTGGCTGACGGCAGAGAATGTTTTAAAGGTGTTTCACTACACGGAAGCGGGAGTCCGGAGTTATGGCGATGAGTTCGGTTATAATCAAAAATACGGGCGCGTGATTTTTCAGGATCGAGCCGGCCATGTTTGGATTGGCACGAGGGCGGGGCTTTTTTGTTTCGACGGAAATAAGATCAACAAATACACCACCCAGAATGGTCTGAGCGCAAATGGCATCCATGATCTCCTCGAAAGCCGTGATGGAACACTCTGGATTGCAACCGAAAGGGGTTTGAATCGCAAGGAGGGCAAGCTCTTCGTCGGCCTTCCTGATTCAAGCGAAGCGCCACCCTCGCCCCCGGCGTCCATTTACGAAGACGCCGAGGGCAGGCTTTGGCTGGGCACCCGAAAAGGATTGGCGCTTTTTCAGAATGAAAGGTTCTTTTTCCGGCCTGAGTTGCCGAATCCGCTCTTTCACGAAAATATTCTGGGCATCCTTGAGGACAACGAGGGCAATCTTTGGATGAGTTCAAAGTCTGGAATCTTTTCCGCCGACAAAATGGAACTGGAGGAGGCGTTCCATGGCAGGCTTGCGTCAGTCAAAACCATGGCTTACGACGCATCCGATGGATTGGCGAGCGTCTCTTTCAACGACGCAGCCAAGCCTTCCTGCTGGAAATCCCGGGACGAACGCATGTGGTTTGCCACGACCAAGGGGCTGGCAATGATTGACCCAAAGTCCGCGCGGAGGCCGAATCGTTTGCCGCCGCCCGTGGCGATTGAGCGGGTCATTGCGGATAGGCAACCTGTTACATCGCTCAACCATTACACCGTTAAAACGGCTGGCGAACATCCCGTCTCTACGGAACAACAAGTCAACGATTTAACGATGCAACCAGGAAGAGGGGAATTGGAAATTCACTACACTGCCCTGAGTTTCATTGCGCCGGAGAAAATTCAGTTCAAATACAAACTTGAAGGGTTCGACAGGGACTGGATTGAAGCTGGAACGCGCCGGACCGCCTATTACAACAACCTTACTCCCGGCTTCTACACGTTTCGCGTCATCGCCTGCAACAACGACGGTGCCTGGAATGAAACCGGCGCTTCGCTTGCGCTTACGTTAAAGCCCCATTTCTGGCAGACACATTGGTTTGCCGGTTCCCTGGCACTTGTCGCCATCGGATTTGTTGGCGGCACGGCGCGTTATTTCACACGCAAGCGGATGCAGCGCAAACTCGAGTTGCTTGTTCAGCAAAACGCCATCGAAAAGGAGCGCTCCCGCATTGCGCGGGACATGCACGATGATTTGGGCGCGCGATTGACGGGAATTCTGCTCCTGAGCCGGCTGGATGAAAAAAAGAACGGCGCGACCAGCCGTGCGGAATTCCGCCTGGAGAAAATATCCAGCGCCGTCGAGGAAGCAGTGGACAATCTGCACGCGATCGTCTGGGCGGTAAATCCGCAAAACGACACACTGGACAATCTTGTCACTTACATCCAGCAACACGCGCAGTCCTTTTTCAAACCGAGTGCCATCCGGTGCCGTTTCGATTTGCCCGCTCCATTGCCGTCCTCCCCATTGTCCGCTGAAGTGCGTCATCACATTTTCATGGCGGTCAAGGAGGCGCTCAACAACATCGCCAAACACGCCTGCGCCTCCGAAGCCTGGATTCGCCTGCGCCTCGAAAAAAACGACGTCCTCATCACCATCGAAGACAACGGGGCGGGTTTTGTCCCAACGGAGACTAATCTAATGGGCAACGGCCTGAAGAACATGCAAAGGCGGATGGAAACCATCGACGGCTCGTTTTCATTGGCGAGTCAGCCTGGCAAGGGGACCCGCATCGAATTAACACTGCCAATTCCAAATGAGCGATTGCCGGCGGGCTGATCGGCAGGTTTCGCCTTGCAATCCGGGTGCTTCAAAGGCATGTTCCCGCTGCCTGAACGCCGCGTGTGCGGCTGTTCAAAAGAGGCTGAGAAACGAGAAGTTAACCAAACAACCTAACAGTCAACCTCTGTTGCCCGGGGCAACGCGGTCAGTTAGGCAATGGAGCCTTCCGGCGCCAATTGCGCCATTAAAGCTCCTCTCTCGCTCAAAGTTGGTCCGTAAGAAAACCGTTCGTAATTAATTGTTATGCTCACAATGGAAGAAGCCCTGAAGCAAGCCGACATGCGCTTTGCACCGGGCGAAATTGTCAAAGGAACCGTCATCGAAGTCCGTCCCAAGGAAGTCCTGGTGGATATCGGCTACAAGTCCGAAGGAGCCATCCCAGGCAATGAGTTCGACGACATCAAGGCGGTCAAGGTTGGCGATGAGGTCGATGTGCTCATCGAAAAGCTCGAGGACAAGGATGGCATGGTCGTCCTCTCCAAGGAGAAGGCCGAATTCAAGAAAAACTGGGACAACATCCTGACCATCTGCAACGAGGGCGGCACCATCAAGGGCAAGGTCAAGGCCGTGGTCAAAGGCGGATTGCTGGTCAACATTGGCGTGGAAGCATTTTTGCCCGCGTCCCAGATTGATGTCACGCCTCCGAAAAATTTACAGCAGTTTGTCGGCAACACATACGATTTCAAGGTGGTTAAAATCAACCAGGAGCGCCAAAACATCGTCCTGTCACGCCGCGAACTCATCGAGGCCGAGCGCTCCGAGCGCCGCGGCAAATTGCTGGCGGAAATGCTGCCGGGCGACATCCGCAAGGGCACCGTCAAGAACATCACCGACTTCGGCGCGTTCATTGATCTCAACGGCATTGACGGCCTGCTCCACATCACCGACATGAGCTGGGGCCGCATCGGCCATCCCTCTGAAATGCTCAAGGTCGGCCAGGAACTCGACGTCGTGGTCCTCGACATCAACAAGGAAAAGGAGCGCGTCAGCCTGGGCCTCAAGCAGAAGCTGGCCAATCCGTGGGACAGCATCGAGGCGAAATACCCCATTGGCGCCAAGGTCAAGGGCAAGGTGGTCAACCTTGTGCCCTACGGCGCGTTTGTGGAATTGGAGCCCGGCGTGGAAGGCCTCGTGCATGTCACCGAGCTGTCCTGGACCAAACGCATTGCCAAACCCTCGGACGTGCTCAAGCAAGGCCAGGAAATCGAGGCCGTCGTGCTGGGCATCAACCGCGAGGAGCAGAAAATCTCCCTCGGTGTTCGCCAGCTCGAAAGCAATCCCTGGGACAACGCCGAGCAGAAGTATCCCGTCGGCACCAAGGTCAAAGGCAAGATTCGCAACCTCACCAGCTACGGTGCATTCCTGGAACTGGAGGAAGGCATTGACGGCATGATTCACGTCTCGGACATCTCCTGGACGCGCAAAATCAATCATCCTTCCGAAGTGTTCAAGAAGAGCGACGAAGTCGAGGCTATCGTGCTGGAAGTGGACAAGCCCAACCAGCGCATTGCCTTGGGCGTCAAGCAACTGAGCGAAGATCCGTGGGAGAACATTGATAAATATTACAAGGTCGGCGACCTGGTGACCGGCAAGGTGACCAAGCTGGCCAGCTTCGGTGCGTTCGTCGGACTGGAGCACGACATTGATGGCTTGGTCCATATCTCGCAAATCACTGAAGAGCGTGTGGAGAAAATCAAAAACGTGCTTAAGGTCGGCCAGGACGTCACCGCGCGCGTCATCAAGATTGACAAGGGTGACCGCCGCATTGGCCTCTCAATCAAAGCGGCCAATTACTCCGCCGAGCAATTGGCGGCCGAGCAGAAGCTGCTCGATTCGCTCAAGCCGGGCGAAGACTTGGTGGCGTTGCAGCACGCCTTCGAAGCCGCCGACGAAGCGGCCAAGCAAGAAACCAAGGAGTAAAACACGCCTGCCGCAGGCTAACGCGGCGTTTGGATTCTATTTCCGGCCCTGGAAACGGGGCCGGAAATATGCCTTGCCAAACGGGGTGCAACCAGTGGATATTTTGCGGCCCGATGGCTGGCTGGATAGCTCAGTCGGTAGAGCAGAGGACTGAAAATCCTTGTGTCGGCGGTTCGATTCCGCCTCCAGCCACCACCTTCTCTGGGATCATTGGGCTCACAATTCTTTCCAAGAGACAACCCGGAACGTCACAGTGCCAACATCCTCATCCGCATGGAAGGCATTGGAGCCCCCCATGTCCACAGACTTAGCCTTCACATGCCCCATGTAGGTACTGCCGCCGGTTAACTTGATATCCGCATTGGGCGCGTAAATCCACCCGATAAAATCCGCGCTGCCCGCCAACGAAATGGAGGTGGTTTTACTCGTCGCATAAAGCCTCAAGTTGCGGGCAACGCCGTTATAATTGATGAACCCCTTGCCATTGGCGGTTATTTTGGGGCAGTCGGTATAAATATCGATCCGAGCCCCCGGAGCAATAACCAGCGCGCTGTTGGCGCTCATGTCAAAATCACTCGAAACAAACAGGCGCGCGTTTCCGAGCACCAAGGCCTGCTGGGAAGAACTCAGCTTGAAATTGGCCACGGCATAATCTCCGTTGCCCAAAATATACGCATAGGATGTGCCGCCCCAGACGCCAGGCATGGGAGCGAGCCCCGTCCGGAATGGAGGAATTACATCCGGAAATGTCGTGGAAAATCCCGAGGCAAAGCGGCCAGGCTCAATCTTCCCGCCCGTGTCCGAACGCGCAATCCACGCCTTGCTGCCGACTTTTCCCTGGCTGCTGAGCGTCACGCTGCCGCCGCTGCCAACGGCCACCTTCCCATGCACTTTCCGGTTACCAACATCGATTTTGCCCGGGATACCCGAAATGGTGGAAATCGAGCAGTTGTCCCGCGCCTTGGCCGGATCGTATTGCCCGTTTGTGCTGGCCGCGGGGTCGCTGGAGTCGAAACTGTCCATAATTCGGTCCGCGCTTCCTTTGAACGTGTCCTTGACCTCAATACCTGCCGCCTTGGAAATCCGGGTGCCCACTTCCACCGTACGCGACAGCCAGTTGGTGGTCTGCAATGGCGCCAGCATAAAGCCCGTAGATCGGATCACCGGCGTCTGGTTGGTCGCGGGCGGTGTAAATTCCACCACAAAATATCCTTCACCCGCGTTACGCTGTTTCCAATAAATTTTTCGGGTTGCATCAAAGCTCCATCCGTTATTGGTCAGCGGCAGGCCGGAGTTCAAATGCGCCAAGGCCTCCTCCACGCCCGCCTCCGCAATCGGGAGCGCGGTTTTCCATTGCAACCCGCGACGCGTGGTCCGCAGTTCACTTTGCACGGAGCTGACGAGGCTCCCCATGCCGATGGCAGCCACCGCCAGCAAAGCCAGCGAAGCAAACAGAATGCTGCCTTCGCAGCCGCGACGTCCTGGTGATCCTTTTAATATTTTCATGGCAAACCCACCTTAGCGAAAGTGCCTGCTGTTCCATATCGGGCCAACGCGCAATCGACCAACGGGAAAAACCACTCGGCGATGCCATGGTCGTCAAAACGATACCGCCATGGGTGAACTTGCTTGAAAGAGCATCGGCTCTTAGAACCAAAGTAGGGCCGGGACGGTGGAGCGCTTTCCAATCCGCAGGGCGACGAACCCTGCCCGGTGACATGACTAAGGGTTTTTCAGCCGCCATACCGTTGTTGCCACTGCGCGCGAGGCGTAACAATGGAACTTACAAAACAGGGAACAAAAACCAGAAAGGAAACCATGTCAGCACTCATCCAAAACCTCCATGTGGCGCTAGAGGAAGCCACACCCGAATGGACCTGGAGCTTTGTTTACACATCAGAACCCAGACGTCGGCGCATCCGGCTCATCGGCCGGAACCGGCAAAATCCAAGTCAGTTCAAGATCATCGTTCTGCCGGAGACATTGATTCAGGAAACCCCTGCCGAAAACATTGCCCGCAGCATGGCGCGCCTGCTGCCAGTGCTGCCAACCTCGGCCCACAACGGCGAGGATTATGCCGCAACGGGGGAAGGTGATAAAACCGCATTCGCGCGGGCTGAAACAAATGCACCAATCCAAACGCAAGATCCCTACAAGCTGCTGCAAAAAAATTACCGGCAGGCTTTGGAAGATCTGCAAACCAACGCGGCCACCGCCTGTCCTTTCACCGAGGAAAGCTGGTCTGCTGTGGTTGGAAGAAACATCAACCGCCTGATGTCCAGCCTGACAACAAAAACATCGGCTTAAACCGGAGAATAAACCATGACAGCACCCTTTATTCTTTCGCATCCCGAGCTTCAACCCAAGCCTGCGGAACACGTGCTCTTCAAAAACGTCCTTTTGATTGAGGACGATCGTCAAACCATCGCCCAGGTGCGCGACATTTTGGATCTGTACTTTTATGACGTCACCACCGTGACCAACGGCGCTGATGCCATCCGCCATATCCTGAATTCACCCTGTGATGTCGTCCTTTGCAACCTGGCTGTTCCTGCTTTTCCAGTGGACATGTTTTTTCAGGCCATCAAGCGCGTCCGGCCGGATCTCATCCGGAAAGTGATTGCCCTCACCAGTTCGGATCAATCCACAAAGATTGACCGTGGCCTCACCGCGTTCAGCATCTGGAAACCCATTGACAATCACATTCTTCTGGAAGCCATCGAATCGGTCTTTAAAAAAGAGGGGCGGAGCAAAACCGCCGCCAAGACCGTGATGCAATCCAACGCTGCTTGACCGAACGGCCCGAGGCTCCCGGGCCCACGCCAGGGCCGCACACACCAGTGCGGCCCTTTTCTTTTTCTCCATTTTCTAATTCCAAAGAAACGCTTCCCAGGCCTGTTGCACAAGAGGTTTTACCCTTAAAACACAAACGGTCTTGGGCTCGAAGCCCGAGAAGGTCCGGGATGCCGCCGTTCGAAAAGTGAAGTCAAGATTCCGGCCTCAGTTTATGGGCCGGCGGTTCATGAATCGGATGGAATTGGAGACCGTTGCCACGCGTCCGACGCCGGAGGGAATCGCCGAATTCCAGCTCATCTGCACCACACGGCACGTAGCGGAGGTGGAGATTTGATAATTCTCCAGCGTGGTGGAGCCAATCCTGGGCTCCAGATAGGAGAACCGCATGTCCTGGCAATTAAGCAACAACAACCGGGTGTGTTGCGGGGTGATGTGATAAAGGCGCTTTTCCCGCGCATCAAATTTAAGTTCCACAGGCTGCCCCTTGACTCTCATCACCATGTTGGTTGGATTCAGCTTCAAAAAGGACTCCGCTTCACGGATTT
>CALJZV010000071.1 GCA_937983475.1 uncultured Verrucomicrobiales bacterium | reverse complement strand
GAACGTGCCGAGCAAAAAGAAAACCGCCGCATCGCGCCGCGCCAACACCGGCGTGCAGGAGCCGGCATGGATTCAGTGGACGCTCATAGGCATCTCGGTGGCGTTTGTCGGCGTGTTCCTGTTCCTGCCCTTGATCAACGTCTTTGTGCAGGCCTTTGCGCGGGGCTGGAGCGGCTACTGGAAGGCTCTGGCCGAGCCGGACACGATTGCGGCCATCAAGCTGACCCTGCTGGTGGCGGCCATCAGCGTGCCGGCCAACGTGCTGTTCGGCGTGGCGGCGGCGTGGGCCATCGCGCGGTTTGAATTTCGCGGCAAGGCGCTGCTGCTGACCTTCATTGACCTGCCCTTTTCCATTTCGCCGGTGGTCACGGGGCTGATGTTCGTGCTGCTCTACGGGGCCAATGGCATTTTCGGCCCGTGGCTGCTGGGCCACGGCATCAAGATCATTTTCGCGGTGCCGGGCATTGTGCTGGCGACGACGTTCGTGACGTTTCCGTTTGTGGCGCGGGAGTTGATCCCCGTGATGCAGGCCACCGGCTCGGAGCAGGAACAGGCCGCGCTGAGCCTGGGCGCCAGCGGCTGGCAGACCTTCTGGCGGGTGACCATGCCCTCGATCAAATGGGGTCTGCTCTACGGCGTGATCCTCTGCAACGCCCGGGCCATGGGCGAATTTGGCGCGGTCTCCGTGGTGTCCGGCCACATCGCCGGGCTGACCGACACCCTGCCGCTGCGCGTGGAAAAACTGTACAACGAGTTTGACCCCGCCGCGCCCTTTGCCGTGGCGGGCCTGCTGGCGTCCCTGGCGCTGGCGACCCTGATGATCAAAACCTATCTCGAATGGCGGTCCGAACATGAGGAAAGCCAGGCGCAGCACGGGATCACCCCGCCCGAGGCCGACACCGCCAATTCACCGAAACCTTCCGCATGAGCATTGAACTGAAAAATGTGTCCAAGCTGTTCGGCGACGTTCCCGCCGTGCGCAACGTCAGCTTCTCCGTCAACGAGGGCGAACTGGTGGCGCTGCTCGGCCCCAGCGGCGGCGGCAAGACCACCGTGCTGCGCATGATTGGCGGCCTGGAGGTGCCGAGCGAGGGCGACATCTACATTCGCGGCGCGCGGGTCAACGACATCCCGGTGCAGAAGCGCAACATCGGCTTTGTGTTCCAGAACTACGCGCTGTTCAAGACCATGTCGGTCTTTGACAACATCGCCTTCGGCCTCACGGTCAAGAAATGGCGCAAGCCCGACATCGCCGCGCGCGTGGAGGAGCTGGTTGCCCTGCTTGAATTAAAGGGCCTGGAGAACCGGTTTCCGCATCAGCTTTCCGGCGGTCAACGGCAGCGCGTAGCCATCGCGCGCGCTTTGGCGCCCAAGCCCGACCTGCTGCTGCTGGACGAGCCGTTCGCGGCGGTGGACGCCAAAATCCGCCAGGAACTGCGCCAGTGGCTGGTGCGGCTTCACCATGACCTCAAGCTCACGACGCTCTTTGTCACGCATGACCAGGAGGAGGCGATGGAGGTGTCCAGCCGCATCGTTATTTTCTCCAAAGGCAACCTGGAGCAGATCGGCACGCCGCGCGAGGTGTACGAGCAGCCGGCCAACGAGTTTGTCGCGCGGTTCATCGGTGTGATGAATGTGCTGGAGCTGGAGGTGCGCGGCGGCAGGGCGCGGTTAAACGAGCTGGAGTTTCCCGCGCACGGGCTGGGCGAGGGGCAGAAAATGCGCATCGGTTTCCGGCCCTACGCGGTGCAGATTTCTCCCGACGCGGGCGCCCATCGGTACCAGGCCATTTTGCGGCACACCTACTTTTTGGGCGTCATGCTGCGCGTGGAGCTGGAGCTGCCCAGCGGCCTCATTTTGCGCGCCCGCATGAGCAAGGAGGATTACACCCGCATGGGCCTGGCCGACGGCCAATGGGTTTCGGTGCAGATCCGCAACTACCGGGTGTTGTCCAAGGAAAATGAACCGCTCAAGCAGGAGGAAGTGGCCACCGCGCACGACGTGCCTCCGCACATCGCCGAAGGGATTTGAGGGCGCGAAAAGTCGGACGGCGGAACGAATATATTATCGGACGAATCATTCCCCGATCGGTCCCTCTCTCAGCTAATCTGGTTGGACATCACAATCACTGTCTAACCCTGGCTCTAATCTGCTGTAGCTGGTCAGGCATCCACTGAATGTAAGCCTCCCAATACGGATTGATGATCAACCCGAAAGAAAGACTCTGCGGCATTGACATAAGGAAATTGCCAGCATGCACCTCAGCAGCGTAGCGAAACTGAGAATACCGATCTATTGCAGGCTTGGTGCGCTTTGGCGAACTGAACATCACGAGAAACGGGCCACTCTGCTGCGTCAAAGTGAAGATGCGGGGATTGGAAACCAACTGCCGCTTGCCCTCGACTGTGGTGAACTGATCTTCAGGAACGAGGATAGATATCTGGGAGTTAAAGACAGTGTTGATTAACTGGATAACATCAATCTCGCGCTTGTGTTTAGCCAGCAGTGCTCGCTCCAGTTCGTTCTCCGGCGTTCCAAAAGGTAATGGAGCGTTTGGGTTGGTCGCGACCGGAATGGATGGCGGTATCGGCGAAGTTGGCTGCGATTCTTTCTTCTTGAACAGATTAAACATATTTTTCGAGGGTGATGCCTACCAGTTGTCTATTGATCTGCGAAGGCGGCGATTTTCGCAGCCTGATTCGGGTTTCATTTGGCCAAAACGTAGATTGAGCCTGCGTTCGTTGCCAGTCCAAATTCGGGAGTTCCTCGCTGATTTTGGCCGCCTGGTTTGCAGTCTGGAGGACTGCCAGAAATTAGCCGGGGGTTGAGGCTGAAAGCCGACACCCCCGGTCTGAGGTGGATAACGAATGGCACCCTGGAAAGGGTGCCAGAAGGCTCGTCTCATCGGGCTGGCATCGGCAGCCCTCTGGCACCCTGTTCAGGGTGCTGGGTTCGGAGGGATTTCATCCGGTGGTATCGCTTCGCTCAACCACCGGCTAATTTCTGACAAGCCTGCCGGCTTGTTTTCCCTGAAGTCCCAATTTGACGGAAGACAGCGAAGAACCTTTGGACCCTTCGCCCGCCGGTTCCAAAGCGTGTTCCCTGTAGCAGCCGAGGTAACGAGGCTCTGACTTCCAAAGACATTCTGAGAAATATGAGCCTCGTCACCTCGGCTGCTACGGTTTAAACCGGCTCGCCCGCAGCCCGATTGCCGCCGCACATCGCCGAGGGGGCTTGTCGCCCAGAATGCCGGAGCGCGGCTCTGTGAGCCGCAGCATTTTTAATTTCCAGAAGCGGTGGAAATATTGAGGTCGTATGGGTTTTAAGAGCGGCTGCGGCTCATAGAGCCGCGCTCCAGAGGCGTTCGGATGATTTGGCCCGGGCTAATTACGTCGTGGCTTACGCGACCCAAAGAAAATTAAACTGAAAAATCCGGGCCGATGCGTCACTATGGGCGCATCCAATGAACCTGTTCCGGCAACGTTTACTTCGCCGAGCCGCGTGGTTTTTTCACGGCTGGGTGCTGCTGCAATGGGTGTCCGGCGTGGCGCTCGCGGGGTTGCCGGAGAAGGGCGTTCACTCCTTTGCCTCGCGGCTGTGGCAGCGCGAGGATGGTCTGCCTCACAACGCCGTTCAGGCGGTGGCACAGACGCCCGATGGCTACCTGTGGGTCGGCACCCAGGATGGCCTGGCAC
Organism: uncultured Verrucomicrobiales bacterium; assembly: GCA_937983475.1. Lineage (GTDB taxonomy): Bacteria > Verrucomicrobiota > Verrucomicrobiia > Limisphaerales > JACDHS01 > CALJZV01. Next base: position 10,184 of record CALJZV010000071.1, on the reverse strand, counting down.
GCTTTGACGGCACGGAGTTTGAGCCGGTGGAGCTGCCCGGAACGCATCCCAAGCGGCATTGGATCAATGCCCTGCTCGCGGCGCCCGATGGCGCGCTCTGGATTGCGACCGGCGGGGATGGAATTTATGAGTTTCAGCACGGGCGGTTCACCCGCCATTCGCTGTCCAACCGGGCCGATGCCACCGTGTTGAGCCTGTTGCGGGACGCCGAGGGGGGCGTGTGGGCGGGCACGCGCGGCGGCACGGTGCGGCTTCAGGACGGGCGCGTTGAGCATTTTCCGAATAGCCGCGCGCTGACGGTGGACACGGCCCGGGCGCTGGCCCTGGATGACGGCGGCCAAATCTGGGTGGGCGTGGCGGGCAGCCTGATGCAGGTGACCAACGGCGTGGTGGCCGCGCAATTCACCGAGGCGACCGGCCTGCCAAACCGCTTCATTCGCGTCCTTTGCCGCGACAGGGAGGGGAATCTCTGGATCGGCTCCAACGGCGGCATCTCGCGTTTCCGGGAGGGCCGCTTCGAGCATTTTTCCAAGTCCGACGGCCTGCCCGACAACAATGTCACGGCGATTTACGAGGATCGCCGGGGGCAGTTGTGGATCGGCACCGCTGGCGGCCTTTGCCGTCGGGTAAATGAAAAGTTCCACATCAAGACGCTGCCCGACGGCGAGCCGTATGATCAGATTTATTCCTTCATCGAGGATCGCGAGGGCAACCTCTGGGTCGGCTCCAAGGAGGGACTGGCGCGCCTGACCGTCCAGCAGTTCAGCACCTTCACCAGCCGCCACGGATTGGCGCACAACAACATCATTTCCGTGCTGGAGGACCGCCGGGACGCGCTGTGGGTGGGCACGTGGGGCGGCGGACTGCACCGGTTTCACAACGGCCAGGTCGAGGTGTTCTCCAGCGCCAACTGGCCCCTGATGCGGAACAACCTGATTCTGGCGCTGCATGAGGCCAAGGACGGCAGCCTCTGGTTTGGCACCGATTACAATGGCGGGCTGTACCGTCTGGCCGACGGCATTCTCAGCCACTTCACCCACAAGGACGGGCTGTCGAGCAACGCCATCCGGGACATGCAGGAGGATCGGTATGGCGCGCTCTGGGTGGGCACCAGCTCCAAGGTCTTCAAGAAACGAGGGGACCGATTTTTTCACTACAAGCAATCCGACGGCCTGGCGAACGATCATGTGCGGTGCATTGCCAAGGGTGCCGGCGGGTGGCTCTGGGTTGGCACCGAGGGCGGCCTGTCCTTGTGGCAGAACGGAACCTTCACGAGCTACACCACCGCCGACGGACTTTCGGACAACATGATTCTCGGGCTGTATGCCGATGCGGATCGCGCGTTGTGGATTGGCACGCAGCAGGGCGGCCTCAACCGGTTCAAGGACGGCCAATTCACGGCGTATCGAAAGGAGCACGGGTTGTTCAGCGACCAGGTGCTGGAGATTGTGGAGGATGACTCGGGGCGGCTCTGGATGACCTGCAATCGGGGCGTGTTCCGTGTGAGCAAGGCGCATCTGGAGCAATTTGACCGCAAGGAAATTAAAACCATTCCCTGCGAGGCGTTTGGCAAGGCCGACGGAATGGTGAGTCCGGTTTGCGTGGGCATCGCCAAGCCTTCCTCCTGGAAAACGCGCGACGGGCGGTTGTGGTTCGCCACGTCCAAGGGGCTTGTGGCCACGGACCCGGATTTCACCGTCGAGAAAAACACCGTGGCCCCGCCGGTGGTGATCAAAAGAGTTCTGGCCGAAAAACAGGAGGTGTTTCCCTCCAGCGCAAAATCCATCGGCATCGGGCCAGGGCGCGGCGAGCTGGAATTTCACTACGCGGCCCTCAGTTTTCGCGCCCCGGAGCGGACGCGGTTTTTCTATCAACTGGAGGGGCTGGACGCCGGCTGGGTGGACGCGGGCAACCGCCGCACGGCCTATTACAACAACGTGCCGCCGGGCCGCTACGCCTTCCGCGTCAAGGCGGCGAACGAGGACGGTGTCTGGAACGAAACCGGCGCGGAGCTGGAGATCACGCTGGAGCCGCGCTTCTGGCAGACCTGGTGGTTTGCGGGTTTGCTGTGGCTCACCTCGGCGGGCGTGGTGGCGGGCGGGGCGCGATTCATCACCCGGCGTCGGATGAAACAAAAACTGCTTCGTTTGAAGCAGGAGCACGCGCTGGAGCGGGAGCGCAGCCGCATTGCCCGGGACATTCATGATGACGTAGGCGCGAACCTGACCCAGATCAGCCTGTTGAGTGAACTGGTCCGGCGCGACATTGCCGAACCAAAGAAAGCATTGTCCCACGCGGAAAAAATTGCCTTGTCCGCGCGCGAAGTGGTCGAGGCGATGGACGAGATTGTCTGGGCGGTGAATCCGAAAAACGACGATCTGGGGCGCATGGCTGCCTACGTTTTTCAGCATGCCGAGCAGTTTCTCAAAGTATCGGGCATCCGCTGCCGGTTGGACCGGCCGGACACCCTGCCCGGAATACCCGTCAGCGCCGATGTGCGCCACAACGTGTTCCTGGTGGTCAAGGAGGCGCTTAACAACATCGTCAAGCACTCCGGCGCCACCGAGGTATGGCTGCGGTTGTCCTTCGCAAATGGCCTGCTGAAAATGGCCATTGAGGACAACGGAAAGGGATTCAACCCTGATCAGGCTGGGGACGCGTTTGGCAACGGCTTGGCGAACATGAGGCGGCGTTTGGAGGAAGTTGGCGGCTGCCTGGAAATGAAAAGCGCGCCCGAACGCGGCGCCTCGGTGATGCTCAGCCTGCGATTGTCCGAATCCTGTCCCCCTTGAATGGGTGATTGTATCGTCCGCGTTAATCATTATTATCTTTCCTTACCCCGAAAATGATTCCTGACGCGCCCATCAAAGTCTCCATTGTTGAGGACAACCGGAAAATCCGCGAGAGCCTCGCTGTTCTTCTGGGTGGCGTGCCGGGATTTCAATGCATCAGCGCCCATTCCAGCGGCGAAGAGGCCTGCCAGCAGATTCCGTTCAAGAAGCCCGACGTGGTGCTGATGGACATTAATCTCAGCGGTCGCTCCGGCGTGGAGTGCATTCCCGTCCTTAAGGACGCGCTCCCGGGAGTGAAAATCATCATGTTGACCGTCTATGACGATCAGGAGCAATTGTTCAAGTCGTTGAGGGCTGGCGCCGATGGTTATCTGCTCAAGCGCACGCCGCCGGCCAAAATTTTGGAGGCCATTGGCGAGGCATTGAGGGGGGAATCACCCATGTCGGGACAGATTGCCCGCATGGTGGTGGATTACTTTCACCGGCAGCGTTCAACTCCCGAGGAGGAGGATTTGACGCCCCGCGAGCGGGAGATTCTTTCGCAACTTGCCAAAGGTTTTCAGAACAAGGAAATAGCCGACGCCCTGGGCATTGGCGTGGACACGGTGCGCAGCCATTTGCGAAACATCTACGAAAAACTGCACGTTGCCTCGCGCGCGGAGGCCATCGTCAAGTTTCTGGGCAGGTAACGGAATCGGGTAGTCCAAATGGACTAGAAAACGGGCCTCATCAGAGAAAAAACTACTCAATCTCACCGGGTTGGCCGATGGCGTCGGCTTTGGCCTTTTATCTAACCTGTCCTCAATTCACACAGAATGCCGAAGGCGGCAATGCATTGCGCCTTTCTGCGAATTGAAAACAAACACCAAAACCGAAACCCATGAAAAATAAAACCCGCTCATTACTGGCCCTGGTTCTTCTGGCAGCATGGGCCTGCATTCCGGAAGCCAACGCGCAATCGGGCCGGCAGGCCAACGCGATCTGGATTCGCGACAGCGCCAAGGTGGTCAACCTGACCTATCACCCTTCGGGCATCTCGGCCAGCGCCTCAACCGCGCGGGCCAACATCGTGGACACGGCCAAATGCCTCCAGGCGCAAACCAGTTGGTACGCCGACCCGGGAACGACCTACAAATGGATGCACTCGGGAATGCTGAGCACCATCAAGACCCTGGCCACCACTTATGGGTACTCGATGGTGGTGACCGAATACCTTGGTGGCGATCACAGTTCCAATTCCCGCCATTATCAGGGAACCGCGTTCGACGTCAGCTCCATCAACGGCCGGGGCGTCAGTTCGAGCAATCCGTATTGGAGAACCTTCAACCAGCGCTGCCGGGATCGCGGCGCGACCGAGGTGCTGGGGCCGGGTTATCCGGGCCATTCCACCCACGTGCACAACGCCTGGCCTACCGGGACTTCTTCCAGCAGCGCCGGCGGTTGCATCGACACCGTCAAGAAGCCGAGCAACCTCAACGCCACCGCGCTGGACACCGACCGCATCAAGCTGACGTGGACCGACAACGCGGTGAACGAAAGCAATTTCACCGTGCAGCGCAGCGGCACTTCCAACACCGGCCCTTGGACCACGCTCACCTCATCCCTCGGCGCCAACACGCAGTCCTACACGGCCACCGGGCTCTCGGCGGGCAAAAAATACTGGTTCCGCGTGCGGGCTTACAACAGCCTGGACACCTCGGAATGGTCCAACGTGGATAACGCCACCACCAAGGAGAATAAACCCTCTGCGCCATCGGGCCTGACTGCCACCGCAGTTTCCAACGACCAGATTAATTTGTCCTGGAACGATAACTCGGGCAACGAGGACGGTTTCCGGATTTATCGCTCCACCGATGGCACCAGTTTTACCCTCATCAAAACTGTGGGCACGAATGTCAAGACGTACAACAACACCGGTTTGGCGAGCAACCGCAGATATTGGTACAAGGTGGCGGCCTAAAATACCGCGGGCAATTCGGCTTTCTCCAACACGGCCAACGACACGACCGCACCCGCGCCTCCGTCTGGTTTGGCCGTGACTGCGGTGAGCGGCACCACCAACTGGAACAAGCTGAACCTGACCTGGACGGACAATTCCACCGCCGAAGTTGGCTTTAAGGTGGAGCGGGGCACGGCTGCGGCAGGGCCGTTCACCCAGATCGCCACGACGGCGGCGGGCGTGAGCACGTATCAGGATTCGGGTCTGGCCGCGACAACGACCTATTACTATCGCGTGCGCAGCTACAACGCCAACGGCAACTCCGATTACTCCAACACCGCCAGCCGCACAACGGGCAACGCGCCTCCGGTATTGAACGCAATTGGAAACAAAACCGTTGCCAACAGCACCCTGTTGACGTTTACGGCTTCGGCAAGCGATCCCAACGCGCCTGCGCCGGCGACGACCACGTGGCAGAACTTCACCAGCTTCCCGCACAACACGCCCAATGAAACGGTCTTGTTCAACAAGCCGCTCAATTCGGCGACGACCAGCGCGTTCATTGACACGGCGGCGACCAACTACACCCGCGTCGTGACCAGCGGCCCCTCGGCCTGGGGCAGCGGCAACAAGTCCATGGTGGCGGGCTGGACATTCAAGACCGGCCAAACCGACTATTGGGTGCGGTTGAACACCTTCAACACGCCGACCAACCCGAACCCGGCCATTGCCTTGGATCAACGGTTGCAGTTCAAGTTTCAGGCCAACAAGAATGTCAAAGTGGGTATCGGCATTCGCGAGACGGGAACGACTGCGGCCTATGGCGCCAACGGAGGAACGACGGGCTCGTTGGAGTGGGTCGCGGTGACCAATGTGCTCAGCGGCAGCAAGCCGGTTCCCAACCGGCTGTGCAATGCCAACACCTCCTACACGCTCAATTTCAACATTCCGTTTGAGCCGCAGGCGGCCTTCACCGGCGATGGCATTGTGGACCAAAGCGGCGCGAAAGGGGTGCTTGAGCATGTCATTATTCGCGGCGAAGGCGGCACGGGCGCCTACACGGTGTGGATGGACGACTTCCAGGTTGTTGTGGCCAACAACCTGGTTTACTCGCTGGATGCCGGCGCTCCGTCTGGCGCAACAATTGGCCGGCGCACGGGCAAATTCACATGGACGCCGACCACCGGCCAAGTGGGCGTGCATAACATTACTGTTCGCGTGACGGACAATTTGGGCGGTCAGGATTGGGAAACCATCAAGGTGACCGTTACCGGCACGGGCAACGCGGCTCCGGTCTTGGCAGCGATTGGAAGCAAGACGGTCAATGAATTAAGCCCGTTGACGTTTACCGCCACAGCGACGGATGCGAATGCCGGGCAGACGCTGACGTTCAGTCTGGACGCGGGAGCGCCCAGCGGAGCCAGCATCAACTCAAGCAGCGGCGCGTTTTCATGGACGCCGACCGAAGTCCAGGGGCCGGGCAGTTATCCGATCACCGTTCGCGTGACGGACAATGGGTCGCCTTCGTCGAATGACTGGGAACTCATTACCGTGACTGTCAATGAAGTGAACAGCGCTCCTGCGTTGTCCTCCATTGCCGACCAGACGGCTAATGAAACGCAAATGTTCACCTTCACGCCTTCGGCTTCCGACTCCGATGTGCCGGCCAATACGCTGACTTATAGCCTGGTTTCTGGTCCAGAAGGAATGACCATCAACGCGACCAGCGGCCAGATTTCCTGGACTCCCAGCGAGGTGGATGGCGCGGAAACCAACCAGGTGACGATTCGAGTCAAAGATAATGGCGTGCCCAGTCTGGTGGCTGAGCGCACCTTTAATGTCATTGTCAACGAAATGAACACGGCCCCGGTGCTGCATCTTGGCACGACCGTGTTGACAGACTTCCCCATTACGGATTTGGAAACCTTCCCTGACGGCACCTACAACGGAACGGTGCTGTTGCGCCAGCCTCACTTCTCAGGCAGCACGACCAACTTCCTGGACGCGACTCCCAACTGGACCAGCGTCACCGACACTTTCCCCGAAGGCGTCGGAGGGCAGCGGGTGCTGGCCGCGTCGTTCAGTTTCAAGACCGGAACGACCAATCCTTGGCTGCGGCTGACCACCTTCAACACGACCGCAGGCTATCTGGTGCCCAATCCGACGATTGATCTCACCCGGAAGGTGCGTTTCAGCATCTATTCCGACCGCTCCATCAAGGTCGCGCTTGGCGTCCGCGAAACCGGCACCACTGCGGCCATTGGCGCCGATGGCGGCACCACCGGCACGCTGGAATGGGTGGGCGCAACCGTCACCTCCGGCAGCCCCAATCCCTCCCGCGTGGTGAACGCCGGCGAGTGGACAACGCTTGAGTTCGACCTGCCCAGCGAAGTCATCTCGGCCTTTCCGGGCTCGGGCAACGGCGTGCTCTCCTCGGCGACGGGCAAAGGGGTTCTTGAGCACTTGGCTATCGTGCCCAATGATGGGACCGGCGTTTACAATCTCTACGTGGATCAGTTCATTATCACGATTCCCACCGGCAACTTCGTGATAGACACCGGCAAGACCATCGTGCTGACCAACGGCGCGACCGACGTGGACATTCCCGTCCAGGCGCTGTCCTTCAGTTTGGAGCCCAATGCGCCGACCAACGCCATCATTGACTCCAAGACCGGCACTCTTGAGTGGACGCCCAATGCCTGGCAGAGCCCGAGCACCAATGTCTTCGGCATTCGCGTGACCGACGACGGCGTTCCCGCCCTGAGCGATGTGAAAAATGTCACCATCGTGGTGAACAAGGTGAACACCGCGCCGCGCATGGTTTATTTCTTCCGGGAATTCTTCATCACTCCCGGCGAATTCTTTGAATACGAAGCCTCAGCGGTGGATGACGATCTGCCTGCGGACACACTGGGCTACAGCTTTGTCGGCGGCTGGCCCACCGGTTCGACCCTCGACCCGGCAACCGGCCGCTTCACCTGGACGCCAGCCACGGCCAACGGAACCAATTATGTCACCATCCGGGTCTCTGACAACGGCACGCCGCCGTTGCACGATGACCTGCTGCTGGTGATTGTGGTTTCGCCGCCCAACAACGAGCCGACCATCAGCCTGGGCACCGCACGCGCGACCGAACCGGTGGTGAATTATGAATCCTTCACCAACGGCACGCCCAACGAACAGGTCATGTTCAAGAAGCCTTCCAATTCCGCAACAACCTCCGCGTTCATCGACACCGTGGTCACCAATTACACGACGGTGACCACATCCTTCCCAGCCGGCAACGCCAACGCGGGGGCAAAGGTTCTCCGCGCTGAATGGACCTTCAAGACCGGCATCAGCGAATACTGGGTGCGCCTGACCACAGCCAACACGACATTCCTGCCAAACCCCACCATCAATGCCAGCGAGCCGTTGCAGTTCAACATTCACACCAGCAAGACCCTGAAAGTGGGCCTGGGCATTCGCGAAACCAACACCACCGCCGAGAACGGCGCCAACGGCGGGACCACCGGCGACGTCGAATATGTCGGTTGTACCAGCAAAATTGGCTCCACTCCGGTGCCCAGCCGCATTGTCAACGCCAACACGTGGACGATGCTGGAATTCGACCTGCCCAACGAGCCGTGCCAGACATTGACCGGCAACAGCATCCTTGCTGCAGGACAGCAAGTGCTCGAGCATCTCATCCTCAAGGGCGAGGGCGGCACCGGTGTTTACACCGTTTATATAGACAACTTCGAGGTGGTGACCACCACCGCGTTGCCCGGCACGCTGACCATGAAGTCCAACAGCAAGCTGACGTTCACCGCCACGGGTTCCGATCCCGATTCGCATCCCATCACCATCGGGCTGGAGGAGGGCGCTCCGGTCGAGGCCACGATCAACAGCAGCACCGGTGATTTTGCCTGGACACCTTCGCCAACCTATGATGGCACCACCAATGAAATCACCGTTTACGTCGAGGATGCCCCGCCCGGCGGGCAGCAGACCAAGCGGGCCTATGAAACGGTGACGGTGATTGTGGTTCCCGACACGCTGGCTGTGCAGTCGCAGACGGAATTGGCGTCGGTTTCCTCTGGAGAAACCGTGACGGTGGAATGGAACGCCGTCGTCGGCGAGTTGTATCAGGTTCAATACAAGGAAGGGGTTGATGACTCTTGGACTAATGCTGGCGAGCCCATCGTGGCGTCCGAGCCGGTTGAGCCCGTTGACTTGGCAACCGGCGGCGGCACACGGTTTTACCGGATTATTGTGGTGTCCGGTAACTCTACTGACGAGTAGACACAGTGAGGAAGGCTCCTTCCGGAAACGGGAGGGGCCTTTCATTTGACCAATGGATCCATTCTGGACGCGGCATGAATCCTTTGAAAAAATAAAGCCCGCCTTATGAAAAAAGCATTGTTCCTGATCGTGCCCGGAGCGTTGTTGCTGGCGCTGGTAGCGCTCTGGCGTTCTCCCGGGAAAAATGACAAGTCCGGCGCAACACCGGAACAACTTTCAACGGTCGCTTCGGCGTCTCACGCGCGACGGACGCCCAGCCTTGAGAAAAATGAATCTCCCTTTGCTCCCAACCTCGGGCCGCGCACTGCGTTTCTGGACGGCAAACTGATGCAGGACGTTCGCTCTGCGGTTCGGACTCAAAACGGCGTGGCGCTGGACCGCGCGTTCAACGCGCTGGTGGATCACATTCGCGCGCATCCCGAGCAGGAGGAGGAATATCTGGCCGGCCTTCGCGCCGAGCCGGAGGAATATGTCCTGCGGACGCTGGCCAGGGCCATTTCTGAGAGCGACGCCCTGTGGGGAGATCGACTTGCCCAAACTGCCATCGACCTGGTCAAAGACAGCAGCTTTCAACAACGACAGCACATCATGCTGCACCTGATGGGGCAGTTTCCCGAAATGCGCGACGACCTTTTCCAAGCCGTGATCGAGCGCTCGTCGCAGGATCCCGATTCGCAGGTCAAGACCAGCGCCGTGGTGGTGTTCGCCGACTGGATGGAGACGTATCCAGATCGCGCCGAACAGTTAATGGGCCAGGTGGAACGCGTTTTCCACACCGCCACGGAGGAGGACGTGTTGGGGTTCACCTACCAGATGCTGGCGATGCGCAAGCAGGAGTTGTCCCGCGAACTGCACGCGGCATTGAATGAGCGCCTGAAAAAGGAAACCGAGCTTATCAACGGCGGCCTGATTGCCGCCGCCTTAAGCGCCGCGCCGGACGACATCCGGCAGGACGCCATCGCGCATCCGCAAAAGGCGCGCGCCGAGGCCACCGATCCGGAAATGCAGCGCGAACTTCTGTTGCAACTGGTCGCCTTGTCCGGAGAACAGGCACTGCCGCTCTTGCGCGAAGCGTCGGTCGGCGACTCCCTGCTGGCCCAGGACGCCCGGGATTATCTGGCGCTGCTCTCCGGTGGGACCTCCATCGAGCCGGAAGCGTTCATCATGGC
>CALJZV010000070.1 GCA_937983475.1 uncultured Verrucomicrobiales bacterium | reverse complement strand
TGCGGCAGGCGCGCTTCATGGGGCAGAATTTCCCAGGCGGGATAAAACAGCGGCCTTGTGGACGGTGTGCTGTCGGTTCGCAGCCACGTGTCCACATCCTGATGAATCGATTCCTGGTTTTTTAAACCGCTGGCGACGACCACCACGGGGCGCAGTGGGAACATCCGGTGCAACAGCGCGGCCAGGAACGGGTGCGCAGCCGGGGCCACGGCGCTCAAGGACAATGCGCCGCCCTGCTCCAGACGCCGACGCAGGCTCTGCGCAGCGGGAGTGTTCAAGACGACCGAAATCAGGTCACCGGCCGTCGCTTCAGACCGGTTGGTCACGCGGCTGAAAAAGTGTCCCTCCCTGGCGCAACCGTCAAGGCCGGTATCCGCCCAGACACCGCAGCAGGGTGGCTGCGGGCAGTGGCGCAGGGCGCAGGATGAATGGCACGGACCTGCGTGCATGGCATCGCTGCACCGCAAAGAACTCGCTTCGTGGATGCGTCCTTTCAATCGCATTCCCTGACGCCGCATTGACTTGAACTGGGCGCTCCTTTACCGTACGCCCCCATGAATCGCTGGTCCGTAAAGATTTGCCTGATCCTGGTCTGCCTTTTGGCATTCCCCTCCATTTCCCCTGCGCCGTTGATTTTCCGTCCGGGCGAAGGCTGGGTGTACGAAAAACCCGGCAAGGAAAGCAAGTGGGTCCGCACCCGCGCCAAGGACCAGTTGGATATCGCCCAAAAGGCCTATGACGAGGGTGATTTCGGCCTGACCCTCAAGGCCGCCCGGCGCGTGGTCAAGATGTGGCCCCTTTCCGATTACGCCCCGCAGGCGCAATACCTCATGGGCCTGGCCTACGAGGCGCGCCGCATGGACGAAAAGGCGTTCAAGGAATACCAGAAGGTGCTGGAAAAATATCCCAAGGTGGACAACTACGAGGAAATTCTCGCGCGCCAGAACGAAATCGCCGGCCGGTTCCTGGCCGGGCAATGGTTCAAGCTCTGGGGTTATGTGCCGTTCTTTCCCTCCATGGAAAAGACCGCCGACATGTATGAGAAGATCATCAAGAACGGGCCTTACAGCGATGTCGCGCCCGACGCGCAGATGAGCATCGGCACCGCCCGCGAGCAGCAGAAGGAATGGAGCCAGGCCGTGCGGGCATACGAAAAGGCCGCCGACCGATACAGCGACCAGCCGGATGTGGCCGCCGACGCGCTGTTCAAGGCCGGATTGGCTTATCACAAGCAGGCGCGTGAGGCTGAGTACGACCAGAACGCCGCTGCGCTGGCGATCGCCACCTTCACCGACTTCATCACGCTGTTCCCCAATGACGAGCGCGTGGCTGAGGCGCAGCAATTGATCAGCGGCATGCGCTACGAGCAGGCGCGCGGCAGCTTTGAAATCGCCAAATTCTACGAGAAAAATAAAAAGTTCGATGGCGCGCTGATTTACTACAACGAAGTGCTGCTCAAGGACCCGGGCTCATCCATGGCCATCCTGTCGCGGTTGCGCATTGACGAAATCAAGCGCCGCACGTCCGAGCAATAACCCGTCACTGCTTTACCATGAGTTTGGGCACATTGAGCTTCAGCACGTTTAAACCGGTTGCCGTCCTCGTTATTTTACTGACGGTTCTGGGCGCGGGATGCGCGGGTTACAAGTTGGGGCCGACCACAGCCAAGCCCGCCGGAAGCCAGACCGTGCAGGTCAACCCCTTTCAAAACAAGACCCTCGAGCCGCGCCTGAGCGAGTATGTCACCGCTTCGCTGCGCAATACCTTGCAGCAGGACGGCACCTACCGGCTCGATTCCGGGTCCGAGGGCGACATCGTCGTCAATGGCGTCATCACGGCCTTCAATCGGTCCGAGCTAACCTTCCAGCCCAGCGACATCCGCACGGTGCGTGATTATTATCTCTCCATGACCGCGCAGATCACGGCGGTGGAGCGCAGCACCGGCAAAACCATTCTCAGCCGACCGGTCTTTGCGCGCACCAGCATCCGCGTGGGCGCGGACCTCACCAGCGCCGAGCGGCAGGCGATACCGATTCTGGCCGAAACGCTCGCCCGCAACGCCACGTCCGTTTTGACCGAGGGCACCTGGTGACGACACGGCGGGGGAGTTATGGGGAGTTTTGAGGAACTCTAAGGCGCGATTATCCATTTGCGCCGGGAATCTGGCCTCTTATATTCAACGCGCAACTTCGGGCCCGTAGCTCAGCGGTTAGAGCAGACGACTCATAATCGTTTGGTCCTCGGTTCAAATCCGAGCGGGCCCACCATTTTCCCCGAATGTGAATTTTCCCAGGGGTGCTTCTTTCATATTTCTTGATGCCCCGCAAGTTGGCAGTTGGTGGCCGGTTGGCGCTTGGTTATACTGCGGCGTCACCTCCAAACATGAGATTGAGTTGCCGAATGCCGCGTTGGTTGTTGCCGCTCTGGCTGGCACTCGTCTCGTTTCTGCCATTGCCGGCGGCGCAGGTGTTCCAATACACCGCGCGGGTCTGGCATACCGACAGCGGCCTGCCCCACAACACCGTGCGGGCGGTGCTGCAGACGCAGGACGGTTATCTGTGGGTGGGCACGCAAAAGGGGTTGGCGCGTTTTGACGGCGTGCGCTTCACGGTGTTCGTTCCGGAGAGCACGCCGCAGATTCAGTCGGCGTTCATCACGGCGCTGGCGGAGAGCCCGGACGGCACATTGTGGATTGGAACCCAGGATGGTGGGCTGACCGCCTACAAGGAAGGGCAGTTTCAATTGATCAATTGGAAGAGCGGACTGGCCAGCGATGCGGTGCGGTGTCTGCTGGTGAGCCGGGACGGAACATTGTGGGTGGGGACGACCAACGGGATTTCCCGGCGAATCAACGGCGCCTGGAGCCGGCTTGCCACTGAGAACGGTCTCAGCCACAACGCGGTTCGCGCCCTGCACGAGGATCGGGCGGGAACCATCTGGATTGCGGCGGACCAGTGGCTCAACCGGTATCGCGACGGCGTCATTGAGGTTTATCCCATTCCCCGTGAGATCATTTACGGGGCCATCCGGACCATTTGCGAGGATCGCGAGGGAACGGTGTGGGTGGGGGCCAACAGCGGGTTGTTCCGATTGAAGGAGGGTGAGGTGACGCGCTACACAGTTTCGGACGGGCTGCTGGACAATTTTGTAGGCACCTTGCATGAGGACCGGCAGGGCGTGCTCTGGGTGGGCAGTTATTCGGGATTGAACCGGGTGGTGAACGGCCGTCTGGTGTCGGAGGTGGACAGCGCCTGGGCATACGAGGTCGTCCACGCCGTGACGGAGGACCAGGAGGGAAACCTCTGGGTGGGCACCAAGGACGGCCTGAAGCGGCTGAACACCCGCATGTTCACGTCCTATACCCGCCAGGATGGGCTGGGGCATCACAATGCCACCACGGTGTACGAGGACCGGGAGGGGCGATTGGTGTTTGGCACATGGGGCGGCGGCTTGAGTCTTTTCAAGGACGGCAGGATTCAACGGCTTCGATTCCCAAAGGAAGCCATCGGACCCTCGCTGGTGTTGTCGATGCACCAGTCGCGCGATGGCCGGTTGTGGGTGGGCACCGATTACGATGCGGGATTGTTCGAGATTCATGACGGAAAAATTAACCGGCACACGAAGGAAACGTGGCTTAAGGATCCCGCCGTGCGGACCATTCATGAAGGGGCGGACGGGACGCTTTGGCTGGGAACCGGGAGCGCATTGTACCGGGTTAAAGCGGGGAGACCCGAGCGTTTCACCACTGCGGACGGACTGGCGGGCAACACCATTCGCATCGTGAGCCGGGACCGGAAAAACAATGTATGGGTTGGCACTTCGGAGGGCCTTAGCCGGTGGCATGCCGGGAAATTCCTGAGTTTTACGGTGGAGGACGGATTGCCCCACAACACCGTCACCTCGATTTATGCCGACGAGGAAAACACGCTGTGGCTGGGCACCATCGGCGGCGGAATCTGCCGGTATAAGGACGGTCACTTCGTCGGGTTGACCACGCGCCAAGGGCTGTTCAGCGACGATGTTTTTGAGATTCTCGAAGATGATCTGGGATTCCTGTGGCTGAGCAGCAACAACGGAATCTTCCGGGTGGCCAAACAAAACCTGAACAACGTGGCCGACGGGGTGGAAGGAAAGATCAACAACATTGCGTTTGGCAAGGGGGACGGCCTGCTGAGCCTGGAATGCAACAGTGTATCCAAGCCCTCGGCTTGGAAGGCGCGGGACGGGCGGTTGTGGTTTGCCACGGCCAAGGGCGTGGTCGTGGTGGATCCGCGAAACGAAGTCGAATTAAACCAGAAGCCACCTCCGGTCAAAATTGAGCGCGTGCTGGCCGACAAGCATGAGATTGTCCTGGCCTCGGAGGTGCGCGTTCCGCCCGGACGGGGCGAGTTGGAGTTTCATTACACGGCGTTGAGCTTCAAGCATCCGGAAAAAAACCGCTTTCGCTACCAGTTGGAGGGGGTGGATAGCGATTGGGTGGAGGCCGAAACCCGGCGAGTGGCGCTATACAACAATCTTCAGCCCGGCACCTACCGGTTCAAGGTCATCGCCAGCAACAGCGACAGTTTCTGGAACGAAACAGGGGCCGCGCTGGCGATCGTGGTCATGCCGCACTATTGGCAAACCTGGTGGTTCAAGCTGGCCATCTCCAGCGCGTTCGCTGCGGTGTTGGGCATTTTGTATCACTTGCGCCTGGCGCGGTTGCAGGAAATTGAACGGCTGCGGCTGCGCATTGCCGCCGATTTGCACGATGAGGTCGGCAGCAACCTCGGCAGCATTTCCTTGTTGAGCTGCAAGGTCCAGTCGGAGGGCAGCCTCAGCGGCGAGCAGGAGAGGGATTTGGAGTCCATTCACCGCATCACCACGCAGACGGCCCACGCCATCCGCGACATTGTCTGGTTCATTCATCCTGAATACGACACCCTTCAGGACCTGCTCATGCGCATGAAGGACGCCGCAGGCGCCCTGCTGGTCAGCATGGACTACCACTGGAGCGGCCCGCAGGAGGACCTTTCCCGCAAGCTTCCGGTCGATTTCCGCCAGAACATGTTCCTCATGTATAAGGAAATTCTGACCAACATCGCCAAGCACTCCCGCGCCACGGAAGCGCGGATTCGATTGTCGCTGGACAACGGCCTGTGGGTGCTGGAGGTGCAGGACAATGGCCGGGGATTCGACGCGGCGGCTTCCCACCAAGGCAACGGGCTGAAAAATCTCCGCAGGCGCGCCGAAAAACTCCGGGGCAGGCTCGATATCGCGAGCATGCCGGGCAAGGGAACGACCATTCGGTTTGAAACGCGGCACCTTTGAGTCCGGTGCTTTTTGGATGAACCGGATGGGTTGGGCTTTATTTTTCACGCGCCGCTCCTTTACACTCCCGGCATGCAATCCCCCGTTTCGCCCGGAAAGGTGTCCGTTTGGTTGATCGAGGACCATGACGATTTTCGCCGCATGGTTGCCTGGCAGATCAACCAGATAGCGAGCCTCGATTGCCATCAGACCTTTTCCTCATGCGAAAAGGCCCTGGAGGCGCTTGAAAAGGGCGACGCCCCTCAGGTGGTCCTTTGCGATGTCGGCCTGCCGGGCATGAACGGCAGCGAGGGCATCCGCAAAATCAAAGCCCAATCCCCCTCCACCCATATCATCATGCTCACGGTCTATGATGACCACGACAAGGTGTTCAACGCCATCTGCGCCGGCGCCTCGGGTTACCTGCTGAAAAACTCCTCCGAGGAAAATATCGCCTCGGCCATCCAGGAGGTGCTCCAGGGCGGCGCCCCCATGAATCCGCGGGTCGCGAGGATGGTGTTGGACATGTTTTCGCGCCAGCACATGGCGCCCCAGAAAAACGACTACGGCCTGACGGCCCGGGAAAAGGAAATCCTCGATCTTATGGTCAAGGGGCTGATCAAGAAGGAGATTGCCGAGCACTTGG
>CALJZV010000069.1 GCA_937983475.1 uncultured Verrucomicrobiales bacterium | reverse complement strand
TTTAACCCTCAGAGAACCAAATGCAGCCTACCGGATGCTTACATTTCTTCGCTGGTTGGCGGTAGTCCGCAGCAGTTATTGCGGCGACTGCAATTGCTTTACCATCACGGTTTTCTCGACCGGCCACGGGCGCAGGTGGATTATTACCATCGCGGCGGTTCCCACCCATTCACACCGGGAACAACAACTCAACAACTTTGCTTCCCGCTTCCGTGAACCGTTAATGCGGCTTCGCTCACGGGCGGAGTTTGATACCAGATTTGAGAACAAACTGTTTTACTGCTTGAAAGTGTTCAGAGTGTTTTGGGCGCGAGCAGATTGCAAACAAGTCCCTGCCAATACTTGTTATCCGCCATGCATCGAAAACCACTCTTTTTATCCACCCGTGAATCATAGGCCGATCATGGTCCGTTGCTGAAGCTGGAGTATCAAATCTCACTAAATTGGGCTTATGGTATTCGGGTGCGATTTCCCCGACGGAGGAAAACACACGGTTACAGGATTTTGAACTGATATGAATCGAGTCAGAATTCAAAAAGCCCTCTGACACAGTAAAACCAAACTCGAAATCGCCTGAATGGATATCGCAACCGTCACAAGGAATGTGAAGTGACCAGTGGCTTGATTCGGTGGATTGGGGCTGTTCAAAAACGAAAACTTGCCGGTTTTTTTAAGGATACATACTCTCGGATATGGTCAAAGCAATCGAGTTGACGGTTCACCTTCGGTGTCCTGCCAATATTTATGTTAACAAAATGCCTCCCATTTCTGGTCGTGTGCCTGTTCTAGTTCCAATTGAAATAATTTTAGAGAATTTTTCCATATCTGCAATTGATTTGGACGCTTTCAAAGATGGCAGACTCATGTGGCAATTACATAATCAAGATGGCGCGTTGGCTCACGCAAAGGTGATTGCTGCAACCTTGGAGCAACAAATTTGGTCCGTCTTACCAGGTCAATCAATTTGTGGACGTGGAACTGTAGAATTTGATGGAAGATTCCTGGCCAACGGAGCGTCTTACATACTGAAATGCGAGTTCCTTGGAAAACACTCTGAAGCTAAATTCACGACCCACGACGTTTTCTATTTTGAAGTGTGTTAACTAATCGAATCTGTGCGGCCAGCCATTACGTGTATGCCGAACAAACTTGTGTATGAAAATTATCAGACTTATCTGAAATACCTGAGGCATCTCGTCGCAATTCCCTCTCCTTTTGATAACCCAACCTCAGTCGAGAAAATCATTACCTTTTGTGAATCAGAACTGTCTGCCAATCTAAAAGATTACACCCTCAAACGTGATGGAGGCGGTAATCTGATTGGGTGCCCGTCTTTTTGGAATCCAGCCAACGATTTACTTTTTCTAAGTGCACACGCAGACACAGCAACAGCAAATCCATCTGAATGGGATCCACCTTTCCACCCGTATATCCCCCACGAAGATGACCATGAAATTGTTGCCAGAGGCGTAAGTGACTGCAAGGCGGGGCTAGCATACCAACTATTCCTAGCTGCTATGGCTGCTAAAGGTCAGCTTGATCTGAAGAATGTTTTTTTCAGCATTACGTTCAAGGAAGAAGGGCCGGGGTTTAAGAGCGGTATTTTTCTCGGAAAGGCTTTTGGCCATGACCTTCCTGTGGCAGAAAAAAACACCTATTTTCTGGCCTTGGAAAACACAGTTAGCGCATCCGGTCCAATTTCATTGTTTCTTTCAGAAAAGAGCAATTTTGCTATTAAAATTCGCGGGCAGCTTGCGTGGTGTAAAAGTGTGCTACAGCGCTTGAACCAATGGAATCCGATCTTCATTGGGCCGACTGAATTTTTGCGTCCGCCGGAAGGAGCCGAAAAGTTCACACAAATGGGCGGTCATGCTTGCTCAGTGGGGCGAGACAAAAATCTACTGACTTCAATAATTCTCAATGCAGATGAGAATTCCCTTTTATGGGCTGGAACTGAAACGGAATTTGCGACGATCCCGAAAGCCATATTCAAATTCAAGTCACCCGCTGGGTGTGATCACACTTGTGTATTAAGCAATCGTGGATTCGACACGCTTGAAGATGTCGAGTTGCAGTTAGAAGGTATTCCGCATGTTCGGATGAAGGACTTCGCAATTTCATCCGGACTACGCGCCTCTGAACATGCCCAAAGCACTCCTTTGGTGAAATCCCTCATCTCTGTGTCTAATCCGCCTTTGATAGGCACAAACGACGGGAGCACCGACGCCACAATAGTTTATTCGTCAATGACATCATCCGTCCGAAAACGATTTTTTCCACTTGTAATAGGGCCAGGCACTCGCTCCCAGCGCCAGCGAAAACCGCCCCGGCTCACGCATGGAAAAAATGAAACATTTGACAAACAAAGCGGGTTTGACTGCGTGCTTCTACTGACAAAGGCTCTCGTCAAATGTAAATTTGCGGTGTTACGATCATGAAAATTTCCGGCTTGCCGCTTGGTTTCACTTGACGCAGGCAGGGACTCTGTCCACGATTCCTGCGGTTGATCCCGCGTAGATTTTTTATGATAACCACACCAGTCAGGCCCGATTCTTACCGGCTCAATAAGGACGAGCAGGACATACTTCAAGCAGCTGCTAATACCGCCCGGTTTGATAAGTGTATTCTTAAAGCTCCGGAAAAAGAATCGGATGAGGAAAAAAAGGAAAGAGAGGAAATAGAGCAAAGTTGCATTGTTTCCATTTGTGCGCGCTACTCTAATGAGCTCGAACACAAGTTGCCGAACCTTTTCCGAAAGATTCGCTCCTTGAGAGATTTGAGAATTTCACCCGGACTTCTAAAAGTTGAGGATCTGCCCCAAGTTTCAGACCCACGTCGGATAACTTGCATTCTTGGCGGAATGCTTGGGGCCGTCAAAAAATTCGATGGTGAAGGAAATTACGTCATCGCGGTTAAGGAGGAGGCCACGAAACCGGGAGAAAGACCATCTTTCAAGAATGCTCGTGAATTCTTTTTGCACACCGATTTATCCTATTCGTCTCAACCCCCAGAATTCATGTTGTTGCATTCAATTGTAAACAATCCTTCGGACGGCGGGTTCTCGGTGTTTTGTGATGTTGAAAAAGTCATACCGCAACTTAGTCAAAGGGCTTTAGACGAGCTTCAAAAACCAAATTTTTTATTTCCAGCAGCAAAACATTGGAAAGGAGTCTCTGTTGTTAAGTTTCCGATTCTTCGTCGTGACGAAGAATCCGGAGCATGGCGCATACGATTTCGCAGGGACAATCTCCGAACATTGACCCGCACCGGAATCGAGGCAATAATCGAACTAGTGAGAGCATTTGAAAAAGCTTCTTACGAAACCCCGCTCCTACCCCGTTCCCTAGTATTAGTGGACAATGAAGCGTTTCTCCATGGACGAACTGCTTTCCTTGGATCACGACCATCTTGCGAACCGCGTGAGATTCTTAGAATTTATTCGAGTCGTAATAACTGAGGGGTATTATGAAAACCATCATCGACATTTCGCATCCGATCCGAAGTTCAGACCCATGTTCATTCGGAACCTCTGAAAATATTCCTGAAATTTCCTATGAAGAAGGAGAATCCCATGGAACTTTCTTCATTACTTCTCGCATCGATAACCTTCATTCAAATACCTGCACTCACATTGACTTTCCCGGCCATTTATTCGGATTGGCAGAGACTTTTGCCAAGTCGATTGGAAAATACCCGGTAGAGCGATTTGTTGGCCCCGTAGCGATTCTCGATTTTTCGGCAAAGATAGATCTAATTCGACCATTCTTTGATGACGCTGGGATGCTGACGATCAAACCTGGCGACCAGGAGAACTTGGATAAATTTTTTCATTCTTTGGAGAAGCTGGAAATTACGGCAACCGAGTTACAGAAGGCGTTAGATCGTTGCGGAGATACATCTTCCGTGAAAGGCTTTATATTTTATACGGGGCATAGCCGTCTCTGGCAGTATAAAAAATTTGAGTCCTGGCAATATCTTTATTTTTACAATCCGTTTCTGTCCGAGGATGCCTGCGAAATTATCTTGTCCCGACGACTTTCATTTGTCGGGATCGATTCCTTTCAGCTTGAGCATCCAATCATCAATTTTCGCGGCGATGAACTCCCTGTCGTCACTAGCCCGACAGAAAGGGAGTTTATAGCGAAAAAACTTTCCGAGATAAACACGAAGTTTTCTAATCATTTGGCACTGCTGGGGTGTGATATTTTGATTTACGAAAACCTCAATCTGCCACCTGAGTGTCGTAATCGAATCGCTGAGTTTTCGGGCGCACCTTTGAATTTTCAAATCGAGGGCCTGAACGATAACGGCCTCGCTAGACCTTATATTTCGTTTGTGGTATGATTCCAATCACTTCATGAACCGAGCTTATCTTAGCGAGAGTTACCAAAAATCGGTCGAAACCTGTATCGAATCTGTCGAGCTTATTGACGGAGCGACCGCTTTCACTTGCAGCGAATTGATTTTCCATCCTGAGGGCGGAGGACAGCCAAATGATCGCGGAACGGTTCTTTTGGGAAATTCAACCTATGCCGTTAAAAAGCTGCTCAAACGCAAAGGCGACGTATTCATAGTGCTTGACTCTAAGATTCCGTCGCATGACGACCTCTTTTTCGGCGAAACGGTTACGTGTAATCTTGATTGGGATTACCGTTACAAAGCGATGCGCTACCATAGCGCTGCGCATGCGCTCATGGCCGCAACTAAGAGAGCAATTAGCGATTACCAGCCCAAAGGAATTGTGATTGCTGACGACTTGAGTAGTTGTCAAATACGTTTTAGCGGCAGCAATGGTGTTTCTCCGGAAACTGCCAATCGTATCTTTGAGATTTTCAATTCTGCTCTGAAGAAAGATTTGCCCATCACAGCACAGACATATCCAAATGTGGACGAGGCGAAGGCCAGAAATCCGGAAATTTTTCGCATGGATCCAGCGCTCCAGCTTAAAGGCAGCATTCGCGTGGTTGTGATCAATGGCTTTGACGCAAATCCCTGCGGTGGCACACATGTTCAACGATTGTCTGAAATTCGGGCCATCAAACTTGTTTCCGTTGATGATTCGGCTTTGTCGTTCACTCTTTAAAGCTCATGCTTGAACCATCGACTAATTCCATCATTGAATCTATCGTAACGTTTTCTTCGCATGGGCCGAGGTTCCCCGGATTGGATGCGTCAAGGTTAGCCAGGCAGATAACCTATCAGACTTTGACAGAAATTGGATTTAAGGTAAACGAACACAAGGCGTTTGTTCCTCATTGGAATCTCAAGGAAGAGCCATTTGTTGAAATTTTAGATTCAGGACCGAAGCGTATCTCCGCCCTCCCGATGATGTTGTCCCCAACCACTTCGCCGTCTGGCGATACTGGAAGGCTCTCGGTCGCAGAATCGATTGATGTTTTAGATACCTACACGTGGCCCCGACTGGCAGTCGTTAACGATTCAAATGAGATCGTTGCTTACATTCTCTCTTCAGAGCGAGATATGCGGGTTCAGCCTTTGCCGGAGTCAGCAGAGCGCAAACCGCATGTAATCATCGATTTTTCGACGTTTTCAAACCTACTGACAAGACTCAACGCCGAGGAAACTGTAAGAGCGCGAGTATCAATGCTTACAGAAAGCAACGGGCAATCAGAAATTGTCAGCCTTATCACGGATACGCCAGATGCGGAGCGATCAGTGCTTATTTGCGCTCATTACGACAGCACTTTCAATTCCCCCGGCGCTTTGGATAATGGCAGTGGATTAGCAGTTGCCCTGAGTTTGTCGCGCTTGTCCAAAAGCAATGGTTGGCCTTGCCAATTCGCATTTTTCGACGGTGAGGAACTCAATAAAGCAGGATCAAGCGCGTATGTTCAATCCTTGTCCGAAGAAGCAATTTCACGAATCGCATATGTATTGGAAATTGACACGGTAGGAGCTGGAAAGGACATAATTTTTTTGTGTTCCAAGCGAATTTCAAAATTTCTTCGGCGCGTTGATTTTGCTGATCTTGCTGAAGCCGGTTTTCAAGTTCAAATAAATCCCCAATCACGAGTCTCCTTTTCGGACGTTTGGCCGTTTATGAAGAAAGGGGTTCGTATTGTCCGTATGCTGACTAGAGCATCACGTGGTTCAGGTCAAGGACATGAAGTGATTCATACCCCTAAAGACACGATAGATAAGGTATTTCCTGAAACTCTCGAAGCAAGCTTCGCTGCGGCAACAAGACTAACTGAGCACCTTTGTTCTCATCTTAGTGCGCCTGAGAATTAGTTTTAACATGGTCCCTCCAATCAGCAGTTAGCTTCTAAGTTTGCATTGCAAACGCCGTTACGAAAAGTAATATCCGCCCCTGTAGCCCCCAAACGTGACCGGAAGAACTGGCAGTTTTCGTTTGGAGTTACCTCGTCGGGAACGCTTCTGGGGGTCTGTTTATCAAAGAACCATTAACAGAAAGGACAACCAATGTCGGAAAACGCATCCGTCGAAACGAAACCGCAGGAATCCACCAACAGTCAATCCTCAACGGCTTCAAAAGAAAACATCAGTGTCAGCCTGAATCTCTCGCAAGCAATCAATATTTGTGCGGTTGGTTTGGGCATCTGCTTCTTTCTGCCTTGGATCACGATTTGGGGCATGAACGCATCCGGTTTTGAATTCGCAAAGCAGGGCGGGAAGGCGCTGCTGCTCTGGAGTGTTCCCGTTTTCTGCGCCATTACGATCTTTGCCACTGCCACAAAACGCAGCCCGAAAATCATTGGGCAGCTCACGGGCGCACTTCCCTTCTTTGTTTTGGCTTATGGCATCTACCATGAAAAAGAGTTGCTTAAAGTTGTCGCCGTTGGCGGCTGGATCAGCCTGATTCTCGGCTTGGCGTTGTTCATTCTTCCACGCCGTTTGAAATAACTCGATTCACGCGTATGGACAACGAAGCTATTGCAGCGGTGAAGAAATTTTTCTCACCCAAAGAAGAAGTCATCAAACACTGGTATGCGCCACTGGATAATTTCCAGTTCATCACTGGCGAGTTCTACGGAATGATCGAAAAGGAATTGCAGGCGCGGAAAGTTCCTGGCCTCGAAATTTCTCGTGTCGAATTCAGCGAAGGCGGATTGCTATCCGACAAACGCGAATACCTTCGATTAAAACGAGAACGCTTGGTGTTCGACATCTGCGCCGCCCCATTCGGCACGAGTTATTTTTTCTCGTTCAGATTCGTTGAGCTTCCGCTCGGAATCAAACCGCTGGAACTGCTCATCTTTTTCATCGGCGTCGGAATCACCTTCGGAATTCTGGCGCAAGTATTCGGCACATTTACAGGTTTTCTGATACTTCTCGTCCTGCTCGTTGGCGGCGTTTGGTTTTTGCGGAACGTCATTGCACTTGGTTTGAAAGACCGTAAGCGTCACCCCAAGCACCGCTTGACGATGTTTGAAGAGTCATAAACGTCG
>CALJZV010000068.1 GCA_937983475.1 uncultured Verrucomicrobiales bacterium | reverse complement strand
TCGTGGCGCCGGGTCGTTCGCCCGCGTCCTTGGGCGCTACGTCCGCGACGAGGGGGTCAAGACCAGCGTCTGCCACACCACCAAGGTTTACCAGAACGGCATGCTCATCGGCTGGCCTGCTTACGAGAAATGAACGGTCCTACTGTCAAACACGTAGCAGCCGAGGTAACGAGGCTCATTTCCATTCGGAATACGCCGTTCCGGATGAGAAAGGCGCTTATACCAGGCCTGCTGCTTTGCGGTGGCTGTTTGCTTGCCCCTCAAACGGGATTGGCTGAACAGGCGCCGGGGGGGGCATCTTCGGACACGTCGATCAGCTTTACGCTGACCGCTCCCGCCAACGCAAAGGACAATACGATTCAAAAAATCATCGGCTCGGAATCCAGCATGAGCGACCGCCTTCGAGCCGTTCATTCGCTTCCGGATAATTTAACCGCCGGAGAAATCAGCGTCCTGTTTGAATTCCTCAAATCGCCGTCCACCCTCGAAGGACAGGACCTCGCCGCGCTGCACGGCTTGAAAAACGACATCCTCAACGTCCTGCGCCATCAGGCCGAACCGCCCGTCGGGTTCACCGCCGCGATGGTGGCCCTCTATCGCGATCCGGCGCAGGACAGCGTGATGCGCGACTACGCTATCCAGCACCTGGTCACATGGCATGAGCAGGACGCGCCCGACGCCCCGGAATCCAAGAGCGTCATTGCCGGCGTTTTCCGGGAGGCCGCGCGGGACGCTTCCAGTAGCATCGCGGGCACCGCCCTGCTCGGCATGCATCGGCTTTCAATCCAAAATGCCGCTTCGACACGCGCCTTTTCTCCCTCTCTCATCGAGAAACCATCGGGGAGAGAGTCGGAGAGAGGGGAGACCGATTCATCAAATTTTAACCCCGAGGAAATTGACCACCTCGCCCTGAGCCTGGCGCTTTCGCCTGAAACCCACCGCGCCACGCGCATCACGTCCATCCAGCCCTGCGCCGAGCGCGGCGTGAAGCTCGCCCTGCCGCCCATCGAATCGCTGCCGCGGCAGTCCGGCACCCTGCCGCTCCGGCTCTCGGCCATTGCCGCCCTGGGGCGTCTGGGTGGACGCGAAACCCTTCCGCAATTGCGGCAACTGGAGACAAACCAAACGGCGGAACTGATGGCCGCCATCCGGGCCGCGCTCCGGCAGTGGAAGCAGAAAGAGTCACCACTTTATTAAATACAATCACGGCATGAAATCCATACTGGCAACCCTACTGATACTCATTTTCTCCGGCCTCGCCGCCACGGCGCAGAACAACGAAAACCTGCCGCCGGAAGGCGAATGTCTCACCAACAAGTGCAAGATTACATCATTTGTTCCGATTGAGTTGGGGTTCACGAACATTTCTGTTGGTTCCGCTACAACAATGTGCTTGTCCCAGCTACTGCTGGTGCGGGCCAGTGCGAGCCCTGAATATACTCCTGGAACTAATGTTTCAGTCTGGGAATGGTTTCCCGAGAGCACCAACTGCCCTCCAACTCGGTACACCAATACGTTGCATCCTCTGATGCTTGACTCGGGTTGGACCGTATCGCATCAGGGGTATTCCGGTTCGGGGTCTGGATTGTATGTGGAATTCTTGCCGACCAATTGCGGAACCGGCACCGTCAGCTTCTTCTATACGTGGACAATCTGGGATCATTGTATCAACGAGCCATCCGAGGACCATATCACCACGGAATACCTCACGACCAATTTTGTGGTTCATAATGTGGAAATTGCCGAGCCATATAAAATCGCATTCACCAATGAAGAGGTCGCGTTTACGTTAACAAACACCTGCGGTGAAGTATTTTGGGAAGCTCTGCCCAGTGAGCCAGGTGGTCCTCAGGTCAGTGGAAGCTCGATTGTGACGGGGACAAATTGCGGCACGTGGTTCGTCCGCGCCCTCAATGTTGCCGAAACCAATTGCATGGACAGTTCCCAACTGCATGTCATCTGCCCGGAGTGGATCACAGGCGTGACCAATGTGGATTCGGCCCCGGGCAAGATACTGTTCGTGAACAAAGGGGATAAGGATTTCGACGGCATTCCGAATTATGGGGATTATGAAAGCACCAATTATAGCGGCTTTGGTTCGGTCGTGCCCATCAGCCTGCATATTCCCTCGTTTCCAGGCCGGGAAAACGCACACGTGCGGTTTACCTATCCCGCAGCCCCTCCTGGCGGCACCAACATCAATGGAAAGTTCAGACTTTGGAAACATTTTGGGATGGATGTCAGAAATCCTCAGCCGGTACCGGATGGGGATTACTTTGCGACAGGCAAATCATATTCAATGGAAGAATTGGGCGTTACTTATTGGGGCCACGCCCAGGTGGGTTTTCTGGTGGAGGCTTTGCAGCCAAGCACCAGTTCTGGCGACATTGAGTTGGTTCTTGAAATAGATGTGGATGGCAATGAAGGCCCTGAGGGATTCAAGAGGGCCG
>CALJZV010000067.1 GCA_937983475.1 uncultured Verrucomicrobiales bacterium | reverse complement strand
GCTGTGACAATCCAGGCAGTGCTGGTCGAAAATGGCCTGGACGGCGTTGAAGTCCGAAAGGGGCTGTTGCGCCTCGGCGGCACACAGTGGTGCCACGCTGCCTGTGATCGGAAGCGAGAGGAACAGAAATCCCTTGAGAATCGATGGTAGGATGCAGCGCATGGCTAGTGGTTGAAGATGAATTCCTTGCTGCTCAAAACGGCCCAAAAAACATCCTCGATCGCCGAACGGCGCTCCTCCTTGGGGACGGAGTTCAGCGCTTGAAGGAGTTTTAATTTTTCCTGCTCGCTAGGGAGTCGGCACAGGGCTGTCTTGTAGGCTTCCTCGATGATGGCTTCGTTGGAAAGCTCCCGTTTGACCCAGTCGGCGACGCGGCCGTTCTCGGCCTGAAGTTTTTTGTTAATGGTGTCTCCGTTGATGATGTGAAGCACCTGGGTGACGTTGGGCTCGTCGCTGCGCTCGCATTCACAGGTTTTTTCCCGGTCCGGCCTGCCGAAGGTTTTGAGAAAATAAGAGCCGATGTTGGCGTCTGGCAACTGGATGGCGCGGAAGCCCTGCGGGTAGGCGATGTTGATGGCGTTGTCGCGACGGGCCGCGCTTTTGAAACTGCTGGGCACATCCAGGCTTTGCGAGTAAGCGTCCAGCAGCACCTCGGCGGGCAGGCGCCTTGGGTAATACCTGGAATAAAACCGGTCATCGCCGGCGTTCTCCGGCAGCGCCTCGCTGCTGCGCTGGTAGGTTTCCGATTGAAGTATGGCGCGCATGAGGGCTTTCAAGTCGTATTTTTGGCCGGCAAGGAATCGTGCCGTGGCGGAAAGCAGTTTTTCATTGCTGGCAGGATTCGTCACGCGCAGGTCGTCCACTGATTCGACAAGGCCTACTCCAAAGAAATTCGCCCAGACGCGGTTGACGATGGCCCGGGTGAAATACGGGTTGTCCGGGGATGTCAGCCAGTCCGCGACGGCCTCGCGGCGGTCCTGCGTGGCATCTATCGGAACCGGTTTGCCGTCCAGCGGGCGGGGTGTTCGTGGCTTGCCAATCCTGGGTTGCACCAGGTCGCCACTGTCGGAGACAAAGATGATGTTGTCGCCATCGCCCCCTGGTCCGGACTTCATGCGAACGCGGGAGAACAGATTGGCGAACTCGTAATAGTCATCATTGGTCCATTTTTCCATTGGATGGTTGTGGCACTTAGCGCAGTTGATGGACATGCCGAGGAATGCCTGGGAGACGGTTTCGGCCAGTTCGCGCGGTTCGCCGTGCTGAACGAAAAAATTGCCGGCGCCATTTTCCAAAGTGCTTCCGTTGGCGAGCAGGATTTGCCGCACAAACTGGTCCCAGGGCGTGTTGGCCGCGACGTTCTGGCGAATCCAGTTTGCGTAGGCCCACATGGCCGGCGGCTTGAGCAGTTGCTTGCTGGTGCTGATCAGGAGCAGGTCGGACCACTTCTGGGTCCAGTAATCCACGAACTCAGGCCGCTGAAGCAGTTCTTCAATGAGCGCGTCGCGCTTCTGCGCCGAGGGATTGGCTTCAAACCGGGATATTTCATCCATCGTGGGCAGGGTGCCGATGGTGTCCAGATAGGCGCGCCTTAAAAACTCCGCGTCGGAGGCGCGCGGCGACGGGGGAATGTTCAGTTCCCTTAATTTCTCAAAGACCAGATCATCAATGAAATTGCGTCGTGCGGATTTAGTGAATGTGGCCTGGGGAATCTGGTTGGTGAACGGAACGGTTATTGTGGCGATCGCGATGCGGCTCAAATACCAGGCGGTCACAGCGCCCTCACCGTGGCCCACGACCTGAACTTTTCCGTGCTCATCGACCTGGGTGACCGAGGCGTTGGCGGCGTCATACTTGGCCCACCGCGTGATATCCTCGCAACGCCCATCGTCGAACCAGGCGCGAACCAGAAGCTGCTGCGTTTGCCCGGCCTTGAGTTGAATGCGTTCCGGAACCACTTCGATGCGGTCAATACGCCGCTCGTCGGGCCGGGGACCAGGAGCGCCAGAGGCGATCCACTCCGAGAGCACCCTGTAATCCAGCGAGCCGACATCAAAGCGCTTGCCGCCCTTGTGCGGAAGGGTTGCGGCGCCCTTGGTCAGAAGAAGGCTTTTTTCCGGTTCGTGCAGGTTAATCCGGCGGCCCATTGCATGGCGGGTGAGGGAAAGATAATCAAAGTCATCGTCGTAGCCGCGCAGCGAAAGGCGAAAACCATTTTGACCCGCTGCCGCGCCATGGCACGCGCCTGTGCTGCACCCGGCCTTGGCGAGGACCGGTTGCACGTGGTTGCGAAAACTCCATTCAAAGTCCTCCTCCATTTTCTCGACGATGACACGTGCCTTGGCGGTTCTTTTATTGACGCGCGCGGTCAGCGTTGCCGCTCCGTTGGCGATGGGAATAACAACGCCGTTTTCGATTTTGGCCACGGAAGGGTTGCTGGAGGTCCAAAG
>CALJZV010000066.1 GCA_937983475.1 uncultured Verrucomicrobiales bacterium | reverse complement strand
CGAAGGTTGCCGAGATTGTGCGGGACTTCCAGCCCGGCGGCGCGTCGTTTCTGCACGACCTGGCGGCGTTTATTCGTCAGCGCTACGGGGTGAATGTGAGCGCCGACTCATGGACAAATGAGGCGTTGCCGGCGCATCTGCGGGCGCGCATCGAGCTGATTGGCAACGACCGGAAAACCCTTCGCGCGGGGCGCGATTTGGAACAGTTGCGCCGCGCTGTTGAGGAAATAAAAACCAAGCCTGCCGGGGAGCCGCCCGCGTGGACGCGCGCCGCGCAGGCCTGGGAACGGTTCGGTGTCACCGGCTGGACCTTTGGCGATTTGCCCGAGCGCGTGACCGTCAGCGAGGAATCGGGTTTGCCGCTGTACGGCTGGCCGGGTCTGGAACTGGAGGACGAAAACGTCAACGTGCGTCTGTTTCCCACGCAGGATGCCGCCCGCGACGCGAGCCTCGCGGGTGTCCAGCGTTTGGTGGAATGGGCCGTTCAAAAGGACCTCGGGTGGCTGGAGAAGGACCTGCGCGCGCTTCAGCGCTTCGATGCGCTGTACGCGCCGCTCGGTTCCAGCGAGGAATTGCGCGAGTCGGCTCTGGTTCATCTCAAGCGCCACATTTTGCCGGAAGCACCGTTGCCCGCGCTGACGCAGGCGCATTTTCAGGCTGCTGTTGAGGAGGCGCGGCGGCGCATTCCGGGACTGGCCGCGCAGCTGGCCGATCGCGTCGGCGCCATCCTGCAATTGCGCCAGCAGGTGCAGCAGCGGGTGGGAACCGTATCCAGTTCCATGCCGAAGCATGACAAGCCCCAAAAACTCACGGACTTCAGCCAGCTTGCCGCCCGGGTTGCCGCGCCTGCCGTCGCGAACCCGCTGGCCGAGGAGTTGGTTGCGTTGCTGCCGCCGCGTTTTATGGAGCGCATTCCCTTCGCGCGCCTGACGCATCTGCCGCGTTACCTCAAGGCGCTGCTGCTTCGCGCCGAACGGGCGAAGCTCAATCCCGCCAAGGACCAGGAACGGGCCAGACAACTTGCCCCGTATCGCAGCGCGCTGAAATCTCTTGAGGAAAAACCGCCCAGGTCCGCTGCCGCCCGCCAGCAGGTCGAGGAATTCCGCTGGATGATTGAGGAGTTCAAGGTGTCGCTCTTCGCGCAGGAACTGGGCACCGCCGCGCCAGTTTCCCCCAAGCGCCTGGACCAGCAACTGGAGCGCATCCGGGCGGCGGGCGGGTGAGCGTCCGGATGCGGATGCGATCCCCGCAGAAGTTGGCTGACTGCAATTAAGGCTCCCTTTTCGGGGCGCGTTGCGAGAACGGCGTTCCGGTAAAATTTGGTAAAAACCGGTAAACTGCGGGCAGGCCAGAACCCGAACTTCAGTAGTCGGGTTAACTCTTTTAAAATGTCATTCAAAGCCTGGCCACTCCCATGGCACGATGCGCCGCGAAGTTACTTTGTGGCGCCGACCAAGACTGGCTCACTGGTGATTCAGGCGCAATAACCCAACCAACAGACAAATAAAAACATTCACGCCCCTTTCGGCCCGCTGGCTGAAGGGGGCTTTTGTTTTTCTGAACAATTATCGCGTTGACGGCTGGGATGGCTTTTAAGACCGTTGCCGTCAATCAAAGTCCCAAACAACACGGCATGCCTGCATACGGCCTTCGGAAGGG
>CALJZV010000065.1 GCA_937983475.1 uncultured Verrucomicrobiales bacterium | reverse complement strand
AGCCGGTGCCCATAGCGCAGACCCACTTCAACAGTCATCAAACAGCCTTGCGAAAAGCCAAACAGCATCGTCTGGTCGATGGGAAAACCCTCCTTGCGCGTCCGGTCGAGCAGGCCAAACAGCAGTTCGCGGCTGCGCTTCACGCCCACATCTGCATCGCCGGAAAAATCGTACCACGAAAAGCCGGTGTAATAGGCGTCGGGCGCGTTGACCAGCAGGTAATTCAACCACCGCAGGCGCAGGGCCTCCGGCAGCCAGCGGTAGCCTTCCATGCTGTCGCCCAGTCCGTGCAACACCACCATCAACCGGCGGCTGGCCGGGTCCTGGGCGCGGATCAATTCGGTTTCAAGCATCGGTAAAAGTGCGGCGCGGCGATGCCGTGGCGCTTTATTTGGTTATGAGGAAATGAAAAAACCCGCAGACGTTGCCGCCTGCGGGTTGAAAATACTCATGGGCTTCAGGCCTGGTCGCCGTTATTGCCGATGGCCTCGACCGGGCAGCCTTCCATCGCTTCCTTGCACTGCGCCTCCTCTTCGGGAGTGCTGGGCTGCTTGTATACGAAGGAATAGCCCCCGTCATCATTGCGGGTG
This sequence comes from uncultured Verrucomicrobiales bacterium, assembly GCA_937983475.1. Classification (GTDB taxonomy): domain Bacteria; phylum Verrucomicrobiota; class Verrucomicrobiia; order Limisphaerales; family JACDHS01; genus CALJZV01. Next base: position 15,424 of record CALJZV010000065.1, on the reverse strand, counting down.
AAATTGTTGGGCGCGGTTTCGCGGCACAGGTCGCAGTCAATGCATTGATTGTCCACGAAGAACTTGCCGGACACGTTGTCGGAATATTTGTTTGCGATATCTGCCATAAAATTCGTCAGTTGATGGGGCGCAATATATGTTTCGCGCTTTGGGAATTTCAAGCGTCTATTTCCCGGAATTTTTCCCGCGCGCGTTCCAGAAGTGTTTTTCTGCCGTGTTTACAGCGGCCGATTGCGCTGCACGACAGCCAATCCCTTCAGCAAATCCAGCGCCCGGGCCAGGGCAGGATCGTTGATCAGGCGCGGCTCCGTTTCATTCGCCTTGGGTTTTTCGACATATTCCTCCTCGGTGGCGAGCCCCTCGCGATGACGCCGCACCAGTTCGGCCTCGTTGATGCGGGCGCGCGGCTGGTTGGTGCCGGAGGTCGAGGCAACGGCATTGGTGTCCGAACCCTCCGCCTTTTTTGCCATCGGCTTGGGCAGAACCGTGTAGGCGTCTTCAAATAGCGCCTTTTCCTCCTCAGCCTTCACGGCCACTTCAATGTCCGGTTTGACGCCCTCGGGCGACAGGGCCTTGTCGCCAGCGACCTTCACCGGCGCGACCGCGACGCGAAGTCGCTGGCCGCTTTGCAGGGTGAATTCCTTGAAAACGCTGGCCTGTCCAGCGGTGGAGGCGCCGATGAGCAGGGCCACCTGGGCTTCGCGCAAAACGGCGGCCAACGCCTCGGCAGCGCCGCGTGTCTGTTTGTTGACCAGAACCACAACCGGGACATCTATGGCCGACTGTTTTTTGGTCGATTTGACCGAATTCACTCCCCAGTTCAACAGCGGCTGCTCGGCGGACAGAAACAAGTCGGCCACCGCGCCAGCCGCGGCGAAATCGTCCCCTTCGGCAAACCGAAGGTCCAACACCGCGCCCTTGATTTTATTGGTGCCGGCAAACTCCTGGTGCTGCGCGGAAATTTTCTTCGAGACGTCCGGTTCGACCCGGGCCACGCGATAATAGGCGAAGGCCTTGTCGTAAACCGTGGCGCGCGAAAGCGCCGGGACAGACGCCTCTGCGGCGGCGGTGGCATTATCAACCAAAACAACCTGCGAACCCAGCTCGTCCAGCAGGCCGCGCACCAGCGCCTGATCGAGTTCATTCTCGCTGACGGTGCCGAGGTGCTCCTGCAACACCTTGTAAATTTGCTCGAACGGCGGCAATGGCTGAGGCGCCTCGCTTGCGCTCAGGGAACCTGCAAGAAGGAGGCAGGCGCCCAACATGATTTTTGGAAGTTTCATATCAATGTAACAGTTCGATTTCCTTCGAGATGGTTTCCTCTGCCGCGCATTTCATCTCAATGCCTTGGCCGCAATGTCGCGGCGGATTTGCGCCCCCTCGAATTGAATTTTTTCCGCAGCACGATACGCCGCCTGGCGCGCCTTCGCCAGATTTTCCTCCCACGCGGTGACGCCCAGCACGCGACCGCCGCTGGTGACGATTTGCCCGCCTGCCGCCGACGTGCCGGCGTGGAACACCTTGGTGTTGGCGCATTGGGCCGCCACATCAAGGCCGCTGATGGGTTTGCCCTTGGCATAACTGCCGGGATACCCCCCCGAGGCCATCACCACGCAGACGGCCGCGCCGGGTTTCCAGCGCAGTTTTATTTTCTCCAAAGTGCCGCTTACGCTGGCATCAAGCAGTTCCACCAAGTCATTCTCCAACCGCGCCAGGTACACCTGCGTTTCCGGGTCACCGAACCGCGCATTGAATTCCAGCACCTTCGGCCCGTTGCCGGTCAGCATGATGCCGGGGTACAGAATGCCGCAAAAATCAATCCCCTCGGCGGCGCAACCCGCAAGCCACGGCTCCAGGATCCGGCGGCCGGTCTCGGCAAGCTGTGCCTCATCAAGGAACGGCGTCGGCGAGTAGGTACCCATGCCGCCGGTGTTCGGGCCCTGATCGTTTTCAAAGATGCGTTTGTGGTCCTGCGCCGTCGGGAACAGCAGCGCCGTTTTGCCGTCGCAAAGGGCGTGAAGCGAAATCTCCATGCCTTCGAGAAATTCCTGGATGACGAGCTTTTCTCCTGCCGCGCCAAAGTTCTTTTTGACCAAAATTTCCTCGATGGCTGCCTCGGCCTCGGCCAGCGATGCGCAGACGACCACGCCCTTGCCCAGCGCCAGACCGTCCGCCTTGACGGCGCAGCGTCCGCCTAACGACGCTGCGAAATCGCGCGCCGCCTTGGCATCGGTAAATGTCCCGGCGCGCGCGGTTGGAATGCCATATTTTTCCATGAACGCCTGCGAGAAGGCCTTGGACGCCTCGAACTGCGCGGCCATTCGGTTCGGGCCCCAAATGCGCAGGCCTTTTTGCTGAAACAAGTCCACGATGCCCAGTGCCAGCGGGTTGTCGGGCCCGACCACGGTCAGGTCCACACTTTTCTCAAGGGCAAATGAAAGCAATTTCGGCAGATCCTCGGCGCTGACCGGAAGGCATTCCACCACCGCGCCGTTGCGGGACAAGCGTTCCTGGGCAATGCCGGCATTGCCCGGCGCGCACCATAGTTGGGAGGCATGGGGAGACTGCGCCAATTTCCACACCAGCGCGTGTTCGCGTCCGCCGGAGCCGATCACAAGAATCTTCATCGCGGCGGATTGAATCAGGAAAGCGCGGCGCGGGAAAAGTGTTTTTCTGGCCTTCGCGGCCCCTTAGCTCTGCCGCGCGCGTTTCATCACCAGCGCAATGACCAGCAGCACCACGCCGATGCCCAAAATCCAGTAACCCATGTTTTCCATGGAGCAACATTCCCCGACAGATGCGTCGCGTCCATGCGGCGTCAGGCTGAGCGGCGCTTGAGGGACTGCCGGGGGGTAATTATTAGCAAACATCCATCAAACAATTTGAATCCAGGGTTTTCCCCCGCTTGAAATCCTACTTTTGCGTTGGCACCTGAGCAGTCGGGGTTTAGAGTGGATTCAACGACTCACTTCTTATGCACTTTGGCGTTGATTACCATCCTGAACACTGGGTTTACCCATTTGCCGGAACACCGGAGGATCCCGAGGCGCGGTGGAAAGTGGACGCCGAACAGATGGTGGCTCTGGGTGCCAACGTCGCGCGCATGGGCGAGTCGGTGTGGGGCTTGTGCGAACCGGAGGAGGGCCGTTATGACTTTGCATGGCTGCGTCGCGTGATGGATGTCATGGGCAACGCAGGCGTCAAGGTGGTGCTGAGCACCCCGACGGCGGCGCCGCCCATCTGGCTGGCGAAAAAGCATCCGGAAATTCTGCCCGTCAACGCGCAAGGCCAGACGCTTCATGAGGGCACCCGCCATGCCGCCTGTCTCAACAGCGATGTTTATTGGGATTACTCGGCAAAAGTGGTTCGCGCCATGGCCGGGGCGCTCGGCGACCATCCGCAGCTTATTTGCTGGCAGATCGACAACAACATGGGCGGCCGTCTGCGCGAGTACGCCTTCAATGAGGAAACCCGCCAGGATTGGCATGCCTGGCTCCAGGCCAAATACGAAACCATCGAGCGTCTCAATGACATGCTCGGGCTGCGCTACCTCGGCCAGATTGTCCGGGACTGGAGCGAGGTGCCGATGCCGCAACTGGCCCCTACGGTCCACAACCCCGCGCTGCAACTGGACTGGATGCGTTTTTGCAGCGACACCGCCGTGGCGTTCATCAAGATGCAGGCCGACATTCTGCGCGAAGCGACCCCGAACGTGCCGCTGACCACCAACCTCCGCACTTTTTCACCATCGCATCTGGACATGTTCGACGTGGCCGAATCGCTCGACTTTGTCTCCGCCATCAGCAATGCCAACATCAAGAGCAAGTCCGCCGAAAACGCCGCCGAAGTGGACCTCATGCGGTCGCTCAAGAAAACCGACGTCAGAATGCCCGATGGCAGCCAGGGTTTCTGGGTGATAGAGCAGAAGGCCGGGCACGTCAACTGGCAGGAGGTCAATTCTCTGGTGCGGCCGAGCGTGGTCCGTTTGTTTACCTATCAGGTGCTGTCGCGCGGCGCGGACGGCGTGCTTTATTTCTTCTGGAGGCAACCGCGCATCGGCTCGGAGAAATTTTACGGCGGCGTGCTGACCCACAACGGCCGCACGGACAACCGGGTCTTCAAGGAAATCCAGCAGATTGGCGACGAGGTCCGGCGATTGGGCACGGTGCTCAAGGGCACGAAGGTGGCCGCCGAAGCCTGCATCCTGGTCAGCCACGACAACGAATGGGCGCTCTCCTACCCGCGCCAGCCCAACAAGCATTTCAGCCAGCGCGACCACATTCAGCTCTTTTACGCCGCGTTGCACGACCGCAACATCCAGGTGGACTTCGCCCGCCCCACAGAAGATCTGTCCAAATACAAGCTGGTTTTCGCGCCGTCACTGCACCTGCTGGCCGGCGGCGAGGCCGACAACCTCAAGCTCTACGTGCAGAACGGCGGCACGCTGGTGGCCACGTTCAACACCGGCCTTCTCGACGAGCATCACATCGCGCCGGACTGCGGGTTTCCGCATGACTTGACCGACCTTTTTGGCATGGAAGTGACGGAGTTTGATCCACTGCCGCCCGGCGAAGACAATCACCTGACCTTCAAGGGCGGCTCGTTTCATCCGAGCCATCTGCACCCAGGCCGCATCTGGTGCGACATCATCGAGCCCAAGGAATGCACGGTGCTGGCGACCTACGCGAAGGATTTTTACGCGGGCAAGCCGGCCATGACGATGAACGAGTTCGGCCTCGGCAAGGCCATCTACATCGGCACCATGAGCCATCAGCCGTTTTATTACGACCTGGTCGCGTGGCTGCGCCAGATGGTCGGCATTCATCCGTTGCTCAAGGTGCCCGACACGGTCGAGGTGAGCATGCGGCAAAGCGCAGAAACGCGAATTTATTTCCTGCTCAATCACCAGAACTCGCCCGTGCGCATTCAGTTCTACAAGCCGATGCATGATTTTCTCACGGGCAAAAACTTCACCGGAGGCTACGACCTGCCACCGCACGGCGTGCTGATCCTCGATGAGCACCCCAAACAGGAAGCGCCCACTTCCGAAGGAACTCCAGCCGAGACGCCCGCTGCCAGCGCATGAACCGTCCCGGCTATTTCCCGCCCCTGAACATCGCCGCGACCCGCCGGTCGCCGCGCCGCCAGGCATTGGCCGAGTGGCGCCATGTGGACCTCGAACCGCTGGAGCAGGCGCGCAAGATGACCGCCAAGTCTTTGGCTGACTTGATGCCCCAGGTTGTCAAGGATCTGCGGCTTGAACGCCGCCAGGCCGAAACTGAAATCGTCAAGGTGTGGAACAACCTTCTTGACCCGAACATCACCGCCCACGCCCAACCGACCGGCCTCCGCAACGGCACCTTGTTCGTCAACGTGGACAGCAGTGTTTGGCTCGATGAAATTGTGCGCTATCGCCGCCGCGAAATTTTGCAGCGGCTCCAAAACAGCTTCGGCTCCGAGGCCATCCGCAAAATCTCCTTCCGCGTGGGATAAAGACCGCTTCCTGCAAACGCGCGCCGTCGGGACAGAAAGTTTTTTCTGCCGGTTTGCCATTCGCAATCGCAACCCCTAGCCTTTAAGCCAAACAACAACCTGTATGCGTATTGACCGTCCCTCCCGGAACACACACTCCGCTTTCATTTTCCACAAACTTTGCGTCGCGGTCCCCGCGCTGCTCCTGTTCATTTCCTCGACAGGTCACGCTTGGGACTATGAAGGCCATCGCTGGGTCAACCAACTGGCGCTGGCCTCGCTGCCGACAAATTTCCCGGCCTTTGTCCGCACCCCTGAGGCGCAAGAGCGCATCGCCTTTCTGGCCGGAGAGGCCGACCGGTGGCGCAACACCGCCGACCTGACGCTCAAGCATTTCAACAGCCCCGACCATTACATGGACCTCGACGAGTTGCCCGACTTCGGCCTGAGCGTCACCAACCTCACCAAATTCCGCTACGAATTCATTGGTCAGTTGGCCGCCGCCCGCGCGCTGCATCCGTCAAAGCATCCCGAGCCGGACCCGGCGCAAAACGCCGACCGCAGCCGGGGACTGGTCGGCCTCCTGCCCTGGACGCTCACCGAGTATTATTCCAAGCTCAAATCGGGCTTCTCATATCTCAAGGCCTTCGAGCAGGCAGGCGGCACGCCGGAGGAAATTGCCAACGCGCAGCAAAACATCATTTACATCATGGGCGTGATGGGTCATTTCGCCGGAGACGCGGTGCAACCGCTGCACACCACCAAACATTTCAACGGCTGGATTGGCGACAATCCCAAGAACTATTCCACCAAGAAAAGCTTTCATTCCTGGGTGGACGGCGGATTCATCAACAAATCCAAAATGACTTTGGGCGACATGCCTTCGCGCGTGAAGCCCGCCCGCGTGATCGGCGTGCCCGACGCGCGAACCAAGGAAGTGGAAATGTTTCCAGAAATCATGGCGTTCCTGTGGGAGCAGCATCAACTGGTCGAGCCCCTCTACGCGCTGGACCGCGACGGCAAGCTGACGCCCGAAAACGAATCAAGCATCGAGGGCCGAAAATTCATCGAGAAACAACTGCTCAAGGGCGGCCATTTCCTTGGCAGCCTGTGGCTCTCGGCGTGGCAACAGGCCGGGCCGGACACTTACCTCATAGGAAAATTAAACCACCGCAAGGCGTCGGGAAATTCGTCCGGAAATTAGTGTTTAAAAGGCCGGTTCGCCACGGTACGCTTCGATCCCATCATGGCGGGCAAGCTCACAACTCTGGCGGGGGCCACGGCGCGCTTTGTGGTCCGCCGGCTGGTGCGCTTTTATTATTCCCGCATCGAAATCACCGGCTCGGAGAATATTCCCCAGGGCGGTCCCGTGCTGGTGGTGGCCAATCACGCCAACTCGCTGGTGGACCCGGTGATTCTCGGCATCACCCTCAAACGGCCCATTCATTTTCTGGCCAAGGCGCCCTTGTTTCAGGTTCCCGTGTTCGGCGCGGTTCTCAAGGCGCTGGGCATGCTGCCGGCGTATCGCGGCAGCGACGACCCCTCGCAGGTCGGCGCCAACACCCGAACGCTCGACGACGCCGCGAAGTTTCTCGCGCAGGGCGAGGCCGTCGGCATTTTTCCCGAGGGCAAGTCCCACGATGCACCACAGGTGGACAAAGTCCGGTCCGGCGCGGCGCGCATCGCCGTCCAGGCGGCCGCCAGCGGCACTAAAAAACTGGTCGTGCTGCCGCTGGGCATCAATTACGAGCACAAAGAACGCTTCGGCAGCGCGGTCTGGGTGCGCGTCGGACAACCGTTGCGGGTCTGCGAATGGATGGCCGGATTCGAGGATGAACGCGCTGCCATGCGCGGGCTCACGGTGGAAATCAGCAAGCGACTCAAGGCCGTGGTCATTCATTTGGAAAAGCCCGAATGGGAACCCTTGTTATCGGACCTTGCCTCGCTCGCGCCTGCAAGAAACCCCAAACGCGGTGCGGCCAACCCGCTGCAACGGCGCAAGGAGATCGCAGACGCGGTGAATTATTTCGCAGAGCACGACAGCGGTCGGGCCGACGAAGCCGCCGCGGAGGTGATTCAACTGCGGCAGGAACTGGCCAGCGCGGGGCTCGATGTCGGCTCGGACCTATTGCGACTTCGCGGCGCGGTTTTATTTTTCAAGCAGTTGTGGGACGCCGCGCGGTTGCTGGCGGGATTGATCCCCGCGCTCATTGGAACACTGTATCACCTGGCGCCGTTCCTCACCGTTCGCCTGCTGGCGCGGTGGATTCCCGAGCCGAACAGAAGCGTCATTGCCCTCAAGCGCCTGGGTCTTGGCCTGCCGATATATGGTTTGTGGTACGCGCTCATCTGGTGGCGCATGGCCGATTACTTCGTGCCATGGGTGGCGAGCCTTTGGAACGCAATGATGCCCGCCGCCGGAACCTTTGCATTGCATTATTGGCCCCGGGCCTGCAAGGCGGCGTTCACGTGGTGGAACGAACTGAAAATACTCCTTCAACCGGCGAAGCTGCGTGTCTTGCGTTCCCGGCACACCGCCGTGAAGGAGCATGTGGCGCAACTTGCCGCGCATTATGAGAAAATAAAACCCGCTGCCTTGGAACAGATGCCTCCTCGTTCCATGAAGGCGCGCCTCCAGCGGGGGATGGTTTGGGGCGGGATCGATTTGTTCGCGGTGGGGCTCGCCTGCTGGGGATGGTCGGCGCAACGACGCGACCCCGGCGCGTTTCATTTATCCAGGGGATTGGAACTGGCGAGCCTGTCATCCGAGTCCATCAGCCGATTGTTGGAGGAAGACGAAGCCGCGCTGGCCGAGGCGTTGCGCGGAATGCGCGACCTGGAGCAAAGCGCGCTGAACGTCCAGGGGCAGCTTTCAAGTGGGGCGCGCGATTTTTACAGCCAAAGCGACAACGATGCCATCCGGCAGTTGCTGTTCACCTACCTCTCCTGCCGCGGCACCCTGCTGGGCATTGCATGGAAATACCAGAACTACGCGCAGGTTCGCGAAGAGCCATTGCGGCTGCGGGCGCTGCTGGCCGGCCTGGCCGCCGGATCGGCGGTGTATGAAGGTTCCTTCAAGCTCGTCACGCAGTTTTCCGTCTCGTCGGAGGCCATCCGGAAGCTCAACGAGGGTGAGCCTTTGTGGGGCATTCCCGAGGGGCTTTACGACCAGGTACGCGCCAACCTCATTTCCACGCACAACCGAAAACTTTTGGAGACCGCCTGGTCTGGTTATGACCAATTAAAACCAGCCTTTGTGAAAAATGAACTGCATGAGTCGCAGCCGCTGATCCGGTTTCACGCCACCATTCGTCAGGCGCGCGAACAGACCGCGTCGCTGTCCGGTCACGTGGAAAAATGGCGCCGGCTTCAGCCGCTGGAAGACGCCGGCAAACTGGGCCGGCGCGCCGTGTACACAGGACAGTCACTTGTTTCAACCTGGGTTGGCGACACGCGGATTCGCAAGCCGCGCGAGGGCAAGCCCCTGATCCAGCCGGCGCAATTGGAGGAGCTGCGCAACCAACTGCGGCCTGGGGACATCCTGATCGAGCGGCAGAACTGGTATTTGTCGCGCGCCTTCATGCCGGGTTACTGGGCGCACGCCGCGCTGTACGTCGGCACGGCTGAAGACCTGGCCCGCATGGGCCTGGACCGCGATCCGCGCGTTCAAAAGTTCTGGAAGGCGTTTTCAGAATCGGACACCAAGGGTCATTCGCGCGTGATCATTGAGGCTGTGCCGCGCGGTGTGCGCATGACAACCCTTGAGGATTGCCTGGGCGTGGCGGATTCCGCTGCGGTGCTGCGTCCGCGAATTCCGCAAGAGAAACTTCCCGGCGTCATCGCACGGGCGTTTTCACACCTGAACAAGCCTTACGATTTTGAGTTCGATTTTTTCAGCACCGACAAGCTGGTCTGCACCGAGCTGGCCTACCGTGCCTTTGACATAGAACTGGAATTTCCCTTGGTCGAGGTGTGCGGACGCAAGACGCTGCCCCCGACCGAAATTGTCCGCAAGTTTGTCCGGGAACGCGGCACGCCGCGCGCGCAAATGGATTTTGTGGCGTTTCTGGACGGCGAGGAAACTCGCGGGCGCGCCGTGGCCAAGGACGAGGAGGCCTTTGCCGCGACGATAGACCGGCCTTCGCTGACCTGGCTTCAGCAGGACTGATGGATAATGATAAGCGAACGCGCCCGCAAAGGGATTATTGAGGAATGGTGGGCATTTGCACCGGCGCAGGCGCGGGTGGAACTGTGGCGGCCTGTTTGGGCTTGGCCGGAGGCAGCATGAAAATGGAGGGAATAGTGACAAAGAGCCCGGTCAACACCAGCCAGGCAGCCACTTCAGGCGACCCGCCATGTTCCAGCAACGCGCTGGCAGCCAAGGCGACGATGGTCAGGTTGGGGCACAGCAACAGCCACGATTGGCCGTCCTCCGACGTTCGCACCAACCGGCGGTGCATCATTTCCCTGAAACCAATGAGGAAAAATGCGGTGCAAACCGCCAGCAGCGCCGTTTGCGTCAACAGCATGCGCCAGTCCAGTTGCAGCCCCAGGGTGACGAAGAATATGGGAATCAACAACCGCTGGCTGATTGGCGCGATGTAATCCTCCAGGCGCACGCCGTCATGCCCGGTGCGGCTCATGGCGATGCCGAGAAAAAACGCCGTCTTTGTTGCCGAAAGCCCAAACCGTTCGCCGATGGCGCAAACGCCGAGGATCACCAGCACCATGAAGTGGATGCGCCAGTGTGTGGTTCGCTCGATGATCGTCTGAAACGCATTCTTCAAGTGCGAGGCGAACCGGCTGATGAGAAACACCACCGTGGCAATGCCCGCAAGCTTCACCAGCACCATCCAGCCAAACCCCGTCTCAAGCACAACCGTTTCAACTGATAGCAGAACGATCGCCAACATTTCCAGAAGCACCATGACTTGGAGCGTCAACCGGCGTCCGTCTTCAGTGAATCCCTCGAAATTTTTCCACGCCGAATACGCCATCCCCACCGAGCAACCGGTCAGGGCCGCCGCGGCGAAAAATGCCTCGCGCAAATTCAACCCCGCTGTCATCGCCAGCAACAGGATGACCGGATACTGGATGAGCACCCATTTGAGTGTCAGCCGCAACGGATGCAGGACCTCCCGCGCTTTGGGCAAGGTAATTTCCAATCCAACTTCAAACAACAGAAGCAAAAAACCCACTTTGCCCGCCTGCTTCAACATGGCGGCAACACCGTCGCTGACCAGTGGCCCCAACAACAACCCAAACAGGACGAATACGGAATAAATCAGCGCCGGCCGCTTGAGGACCCGTCGGCAGAAATCGGGCACGGACATGAACAGAAGAATCAGGCAGATGATGGCTTCGATGTCGTTCATGGCACAAGAGGCGCAGGCATGATAAGGAAAAACACGCAGTCTATTTTTCCAGGAAATGGCGGCTCGGGCGGCGTTCCATGCGGACGGAAAAATACGCATGAGCCTGCCGCAAACAAGGGATTTTTCTTAAAATCCACTTGAGCTTGTGGCCGGTTGGCCTTTGTTTTTCCCTCTGTGACTTTTAACACATCGGGTGGGGCCACGCTCTGGATTCTTGCCTCCGCGTTCAGCGTGGCGGCAGGCTGGATTCTGTCGGCCTTGGGCCAGTTAAACCTTGTGGGCTACCTGCCCTTTGGAATCCTGTTCATCGCCTTTGTCTTGTGGCTGATTAAAAAATATCACGTGTGGCCTCAGGTCCGCCCTTCGTTGCTGAAAACGCGTTATTTCACCGGGAAACGTCTGCCGCTCAGGGTGCGGGCCTTGCCCCAGATTTATTTTTTGTATTTGGCGCTTTCACTTGCGGGCGGCATCGCGCATCCGCCCAACAGTTACGATGCGGTCACCTACCGGCTTCCGCGAATCCTGCACTGGGCCGCGGAGGAACAGTGGCATTGGATCACCACGCTGAACCAACGCATGAACTACAGCGGAACCGGTTCGGAATGGCTGCTGCTACCCTGGTTGAAGCTGACCCAAAGCGATCGCCTGCTGTTCCTGGCAAACTGGATTCCCTACCTGTTGCTGCCCGGCCTGATTTTTTCAATTTTCCTGAAGGCAGGCGTCCGCAGACGGGCAGCCTGGCGCTGGATGTGGCTTCTGCCCGCCAGCTATTGCTTTGTGATGCAGGCGGGCGGCGCGAACAACGACGCGTCATCGGCCATTTATCTATTGGGCGCGGTTTTCTTTGCTTTGCGGGCCAATCAAACCGGGCGGTTTTTTGATTTTTCCCTCGCCATCCTGGCTGCGGCGCTCTTGACGGGAGTGAAAGGGTCCAACTTGCCGCTGCTGTTACCCTGCGCTGTGGCATTGTGGCCTGCGCGTCGGCTGTTGTGGGAAAAACCAAAGACCACCGCCGTCGTGATGGTGTTGGCCGCGCTGATTTCCTTTCTGCCCATTGCCATCCTGAACCACCAATTCAGCGGTCATTGGACAGGCGACAAGGAGAACCTTTCCGGAATGCGGTTAAGCCATCCTGCGGCAGGGTTGATCGGCAACACGCTTCAATTGCTGCCACAGACGTTTCTGCCCCCGATTTTGCCAAATTCAAGATCGCTGGAGACAACCCTCAATGCTCAGGTTCCCACGAATATAAAAACATTCCTAGAAGGCTATTTTCCCCGGTTTGAAATCATGCTGGGCGAACTGCCCCAGGAGGAAAACGCCGGTCTGGGCCTGGGCATCGCCGCGCTGTTAATCCTCGCCATGCTGTCGCCACTGCTGCTTCGGACTGGAAACCGCGCCGTCATGAGCAAGCTGTCGATGGGTGTCATTCTCGGACTGGCGGCATGGGGTGCCCTGCTGTTTTACATGACCAAAATGGGCAGTGAAGCCACCGCGCGTCTACTCTCCCCCTATTATCCCTTGGCCATTTTGCTGGTGGTCTTGCATCCGGCCAATGGCCAATTGGCACGCCAAAGATGGTGGTACAATGTCGCTGCGTTGTGCGCCCTTTTCGCGTTGCCGGGCCTTCTGTTGACCCCGTCCCGCCCCTTGGTGCCAACCGCAACACTTGTCAGACTGCTGCGAGCCTCTCAACCCGATAGTCCAATGCTTCAGCGGGCTGAAAGGGTTTATTTTGTTTATGGCCACAGGCACGATATTTTGGCTCCCCTAAGGAAACACCTTCCCGAGAACGTGAAAACCGTCGGCATCATCAGCGGGATTGATGATTCCCAATTGGCCTTGTGGCGCCCCTATGGGACGCGCAGAGTCCAGGAATTAGTCGGAGAGGCGGTCTGGTTCAGGGAAGGAACAAACTTCCTTTGGATTGTAGTCAAACACGAAACGCTTTGCGAAGCCAACGGCGTGGATTTTCAGGAATGGCTGTCCAGGACCGGGGCGGAACTCATCGCAACAGAAAACATCGCTTCAAAGGTGTCGGCAGGCGATGAACTGTGGTCGCTGGTGAAACTGACGGATTGAATTAATAAGAAAATCATCTGCCGAAAAAGGACTTCACAAGGCGCAAAACACTCAGGCCGGACGCCGCCCAACGCAGGAGCTTACCGCCCTTTCGCGCGAGGAGCAAACCCGCGACCGGCGCCAACAAGCCGGCAAAGGGTTGAACCGTCCGCGCCGCCTTGGCCACCGGCGCGAGCCACTGCAACGATTCGGTCGCCACCTGAACCTCCGTTTCGATGAGGCACCGATGCACATCGCTTTGAGCGCGCAGCAATTCCTTGTAGCGCGCCAATTCTTCTAATTTTTTCCCCGCAACCATTCTCGATCCTTTTTAAATTCTTCCACTGTGCCGGAAAACGGAGGCACTGCGGCGCTCAATTTTTCCCTTAATTTCCTGATGATCAACGCGGCCCCAAGCGCGTAGCCCAGAGTGATGATTCCCAATACCAGCACGGGCGAGCTGTCCCACAAAAGCACCACCACCGTCGCCGTCGCGGCCACCAGCGTCAAAATCCCCAGCACAATTGCCGCCGCCGCCAGCAGCAGCAACTCCACCGCGCGAATTTTCTCTTCCTGTAGCTCAACAGCAAACAGCTCGAAACGATTCTGCGCCAAAGCCAGCACCGAATCCATCATCCTGCGGATGGAGCCAGTCAACCCGCCGTTGGAGCCCAGGTCTGAAGCCGGTTCGAATTCAGGCATGAATTACTTTCGGTTGATTAAAACGCCGATCAGCAGCCCGACGCCAAACGCGACGCCGATGGATTGATACGGATGCTCGCGGATCACTTTGTCGGCCACCTTGGCTTTTTCGATGGCCTTTTCCTCCAGATCGCGGCAGGTGGATTTGGCGTTGTCCAAGGCGGCGGTCAGGCGCGCCCGCGCGGCGGTGGCCTTCTCGCCCACCTCGCCTGCGGTGGCCTTGAGCAACTCCTCGGTGTCACGCACCAAAATGCGAAGGTCCTGCGCCAGCTTTTCGCGGCTTACTGTGAAGGCGGATGCCTCGTTGGATGTGCGGTTGTTGTCCATGATTTGTTCCTTTCTTTTTGCCAGCAATTTTATGTTGAAGAATGAAGTGGTTTCAGTGAACCACACCGATCAACGACTTGTCAACGAGCCTGCCCTCAGCGAATGGAGGATCGGCTATTAATAAAAACGCTTGCGACATCCTCAGCCAAAAGTCGCACCAATCGTGCCCGTTTTGATGCGAGGGCTGCGTATACCGCAAGCGCCTACCCCTATTTTACCTCCACAACTAGTTTAACATAGAAGACCGGTTCCCTCAAGGCGGCGGACTTTTATCTCGTTGTAAAATCCGCCGTTTCTGGCATCAAAGAGCGCATGGCCAGCAACCGCCGACTCGCAGTCAACAAAACCTACAAGCTTTACATCGGGGGCAGCTTTGTCCGCAGCGAAAGCGGACGCGTGCTTCCCTGCCTGTCCGCCGACGGCAAGCCGCTCGACAACATCTGCCACGCTTCGCGCAAGGATCTGCGCGACGCGGTGACCGCCGCGCGGGGCGCCTTCGACGGCTGGGCCAAGAAAACAGCCTATCTGCGCGGCCAGATTCTCTACCGCGCCGCCGAGATGCTCCAAAGCCGGTCCGCCGAGCTGGTTCACGAGATCGAGCGCTCCACCGATGTCCGGCGCGGCAAGGCCGAAAGTGAAGTCACCGCCGCCATAGACCGCTTGGTTTACTACGCTGGCTGGACCGACAAATACGCCCAGCTTTTCGGGACGGTGAACCCCGTCGCGACGTCCCATTTTAATTTCTCGACACCCGAACCGACCGGTGTGGCGGCCGTGATGACGCCTGATGCGCCCTCGCTGCTACCATTGGTTTCGCTTCTCGCGCCGGTCATCCTCAGCGGCAATTCCGCCGTCGTGATGGTGTCGGAGCGGTTCCCGCTGCCGGCGCTGGCCTTCGCGGAGATTCTCGCCACAAGCGACCTGCCCGGCGGCGTCATCAATCTGCTCAGCGGCAAGCGCGCCGAACTGGCCTCGCACCTTGCCTGCCACATGGATATCAACGCCATCGTGGACGGCTCGGGCGACTCAGAAATGGCCGCGCAATTGCAGGCCGGCTCGGGCTTCAATCTCAAGCGCTACACGGCCCGCAATCTGCACAAGGACGAATGGCTGGGCGAAGCCGCCGAAAATCCCTACTGGATTCTCGACACCGTGGAATTCAAGACCGCGTGGCATCCGATTGGGGTTTGATCATTTCATTCACCACAGAGACAGAGAGCATGGATGGGAAAATGGGGAGGGGTTGAAAGTCGCAGAAAAATTCTTCCCGAGCGGAAGCGTTCCGCAGGGCGGGTGTGATTATTTCCGGGTGATACGATTCGATTGCCACCTCTCCCCGGCCCTCTCCTCCATTTTTTATGGAGGAGAGGGTGGCCAACGGCCGGGAGAGGAGGCCGCGCCGGTTGCGGGGGTTGGCCGCGAAAACTCATTTGCGGAGAAAATATATCACCCGCTTCCAATCACACCCCCGCCGGGCATAGTTTTCT
>CALJZV010000064.1 GCA_937983475.1 uncultured Verrucomicrobiales bacterium | reverse complement strand
AATAATTTGCAGAAACCCAACCCGCAAGCGCCCGTTTTCCTCTGGAGAACGGGCGCTTTGTTTGTGGAAAACAAACCGCGCCAGCACCGCTCAGTGCTGGATGAAGTAGCTCAGGTTTTCCAACTCGATGGCGAGATTGCAAAATTTGGCCTGATCGGCTTTCATTTTTTGGAACATGAACACGTCTCACACCTATCAAGGTCTTCCTCAAATTGCAGGGCTTTGCACTATCGAAGAAGCCATGAAAACCGGCCTTTCGATCGAAGACTGCGTGGCGCGATTGAAGCGGTATCATTGGACGTTCAAAAGGCTGCATCAGATTTTCATAGCGCGCCTTACCGCTGAGCCGGTTTACGAATTGAAGATGGCCTTCAGCCTCCATGCGCATTGGTGCGCGGAGCACGTTGCCACACTGGCCAAACGGATTGGCGAAATGCGCGAGCCCCCCCTTGGATTGGAGGTTGTTCCCAACAAGCATCTTGACCTCGTTTTCGAAGAGATCCTTTGCGCTCCAACGACTGGAGAATTGCTGACAGGCATTTACGAAAAGGTCATTCCCGCCCTCAATAGTGCCCTGGCAAAACACATCCGCGAAACCAATCCCTTGGCGGATGCTCCCTCAGTGCGGGTCTGCCGATTCGCCCTGGTCGAGGTTGAGGACATGCTCAATTATGGGCAAAAAGCCGTTCCATGCATCGTGGACGCCGCCACCCGTGAGAAAATGAAACCCTGGCTTCAATTGCTGGATGAATGCCTGAAGGCCGCAGGCGATCTGGATGGCTCAACGCAGCCCGTGAAGAAAGACATTGCTCCCATTTATTCGGCCAAGCCGTTCGTTTACGACAATGTGCCCAAGCGCGACGAACGGTTTCCTGATCCCTACAACATGGGCGTCAACGCTGAGGTTTTTCTTTACGATGAATCCATGCCGCCGGACGCCAAGGTCCTGATGATGTTTTACAAGCGCCTCCGTGAAATTGATGTGCCGGAAATGATGGCCAGCATCGTCTTTCAAACGCCCGGCAAGCCCTGGGACTACTATCGTGACATGACCCGCCAGCTCTGGGACGAAGCCCGGCACGCCATGATGGGCGAAGTGGGCTTTGCCAGTGTCGGTGTCAATTGGCCCAGAAATGTAATGATCAATTTCACCTGGTCGTTGGGCCTTAACACTCAGCTCACACCCATGGAACGCCATGGCGTCCTTTATTTCATCGAACAGGGACTGATGCCAAAAACCGGAAAGCGCTATGAATGGGAAGTGGGCCTCAAGTCCCATCATCCGCTCTGCGCCCTGTTTCAGGACTACGACTGGGCGGATGAAGTCCTACATGCCCGGATTGGCCGCGATTGGTATCTCAAGCATTTTAAAACCGCAGCCGAAGGAGTGGAATATGGCGATAAATGCTGGTCCAAGGTGCTGATGGGATGGAAGCAATGGCGCGATGAGGGCCTCACCCAGCACCGAAACTGGTGGCCGGATTGCTATCGCGACGCGTGCAGGAATGCCGGGGTTGAACCGGACCCGCAGGTTTTGAACTTTAACACCACGTATGAGGAAGTCCGCGCGGACTTGAAAAATATTTCGGCATCGGCCTGAGCGAACGCTTTATAAAAAAACACCGCAGGCAATTCAACCTGCGGTGTTGTCATTTTAAGCCTTTACTAAAAACCTTACTGCGTCGAGTTGATCGGCACGACATCATGCAAGCCGACCACATAGACAAAATCCGCATTTAAATCAGGTGTGTTAAAGGTTTTTCCACCGGCCTTGGCCAAAAGCGGATGAGCCTCCTTGTAGCGCGGGTTTCCCGGGTAGATGATTTCGCCTTCGCCCCTGGCGTTGTCCACTTTGTCCGCGCCGCCGCGAGCGTCGGAATTAAAAACATTCCGCAACCGAATGGCACTGATGACATCGCCCTCCTTTAATCCAAAGTCCGACAAATCAAATCCGACCGCATTCACATTGTGCGTCGTGTCAAACGTGTCGGCGAACTTGTAACGGTAGGCCGTAAATTCGTCGGCTCCCGCCTTGCGAACCGCGACGGCAAAGGCCTCGTAGGACGCCACCTCGTAAACCACAAAATCCACGCCGGCCTTGTTGGGCAAACCGTGGTCCTGCCAGGTGAGTTCAATTGTCACCCTGTGAATATTCGGAAGCGGAGAAACATCCCCCGGCGCGGGAAATGACACATGCCTGGAAAGCCCGCTTTTGCTCCTGCGGCCCATCAACCGGGCGATGGACTTGCTGTGGTCGAAGCTGTGAAACTCATTCTTCATTTTGTCAGGAGACAAAACATACGATTCGCTGTAGCGGGCAAATCGTGAACTGCTGAAGTCAGGCAGAAACGGAGGACCCTCAACCACCGTTGCCGACTGGATGGAATTGGCCTGGTCAAACTGGTATCCGCCAATTTTAAAAAGGTCCGCCGCGGAGGCGTTGAGCGCCAGCAGCGAGGCGGCAATTGTGCCGGTAAAGATTAAGCGTTTTGTCATAAGGGAGCGCGGAATTTTGCTTCCGCCGGATTGAAGTTCAAGTTCAGAGGATTCCAAAGAAAAGGTCAATGTTAATTCAGGTTTCTCCGTTCGGGGCCAATCTAGGACGATCTCCCGCGAATCCGATTTTTTCATTTTGCCAAAAGAATTGCTGGAGGGACGAGCTCCGCGAGTCCGATTTCTTCATCATTTCGCCGAAAGAATTTGGGACTCATGGAA
>CALJZV010000063.1 GCA_937983475.1 uncultured Verrucomicrobiales bacterium | reverse complement strand
AAGTATTTTCATTTACTGCAAAACCGGATCAATTTGTCTTTGGTCGAGGCCCGTCCCATCACCGGGCGCACCCACCAAATTCGCATTCATCTCGCGGCCACCGGCCTGCCCGTGGTCGGCGACCCGATTTATGGCAAAATAAAAGCATACAAAGCTGGCCAAAAGCCACCGTCACTGGCCTTGCGCGCCATCCGTCTGGCCTTTAAAAATCCGTTCACCCGCCGCCCGGTGGAAATAAACGCGCCCACGAAAGCATTCCTGCGCGAATACGCCTTTAATTTGCCCAAACCCGAAACATCCAAACCCGACGCGCCCGGTGCGGATCAGACCGCGAAGTGACGCGCCACTTTGCGAATCCCCTCCCCTGCTCTTCGGATGAAATCCTCGCTCATTGCCTCCGTGATTGTGATGCGAATGCATGTAGCCAGAATCGCTTCGGACTCGGGACATTTCACCTGGCGATAATCCATCTGCGTCAATCCCAGATCCCGCGCCGGCCAGCGCCCGGCAAAAAACGCGTGATTCTGAAAAACCGGCTCGCCGTAAAGAGGGCCGCGGATGTAACCGGCCGACGCCGGCACGCCTTCGGCGCGAATCGCTTTGGCCAATTCGTCCCGGCTGCAACGGAACGCCTTTGGATCCATCCGCAGCATATAGAAATAATAGCTGCACCGGTCCTCCAGTCGCACGCCATGCGGAATGATGCCGGGAATGTCTGCGATGGCCTGAGAAAGAACGGAACCAAGATGCGAGCGCTTCGCCGCCATGTTTTCCACCCGCGCCATCTGCGCGGCAGCCACGGCGGCCTGCGGTTCGCTCATCCGGTAATTTGGCGCAAAGGCGGCAAAGCCATCAGTCGGTTTGAGCCGGTCAAACCCCTTGTCCCCATATTTCTGCAAGGCCGGGCCGAACCGCTCGTCGCTGGAGGCCACAATGCCGCCATCGCCGCAGGTCACTTGCTTGGAATTTTGCAGGGAAAAACAGGCGATGTGCCCAAGGGCGCCGATGGGCTTTCCCTGGTATTGAGCACCCCACGCCTGGGCGCAATCTTCAATCAGCACCAACTTGTGCTTGTCGGCCAGCGTGCGCAGGGCTGACATGTCGCACGGATTGCCGCCCAGATGCACTGCGACGATCGCACGGGTTTTCGGTGTGATGCGGCGTTCGACATCGGCGGGATCAAGGTTGTAATCATGCGCGCCCAAAGCGGCAAACACGGGCACAGCCTGCTGGTAAATGATCCCGATGACCGTGCCGATGTCCGTGATGGGCGCGGTAATGACCTCGTCGCCCGGCGCAATGCCCGCCGCCGCGATGGCAATGTGAATCGCCGCGCTTCCCGACGAGCACGGCATGACGTATTTCAACGGGCAGATTTGCTGAAAACGTTCCGTGAGCAGTTTCGCCCGGGGGCCGTTCCAATAAAACAGCGTGTCCTGGCCGAGCATCGCGTTAAGTTGCTCGCGTTCGGGTTCGCCCCAGCGGGAGAGTGGCGGCGCAGATTCTTTAATGGCCCTCTCACCCCCTTCCATCGCGATTTTTCCGGCGGGCTTGGGCGAACTTTCCATTCCCTGCAAGGATGCTGTCGCAACAAAGGTGGAGGTGGTGGCGAGAAAGGTTCTGCGAGTTACGGGTGCGTCGTGCGGCATGGCGCCAGCATGCTTTTGGCGAAATAAAAAGCCAAGGCCAAAGCCGTAATCCACACTACCGCGAAACCCGCTGATACACTTCGTCAAACACCGCGCCCTCGTTGTTGATGGCCAGGATATGGCGGGCATCGGGGAAAAGCGTCACCAGATAGAAATGCCGGACGGCGGCAGCTTTGGCGAGGTACCAGGTTGAGTCCACCGGATGCGGATTGCGAACGCGAACACCCCATGCGCCATCGCCCAGGTAAACCACACCGTTGGGGTCCACCTTGTTCCCCCGAATGGGGTGTGTTCGCTTGAATGTGTGCTCGTGATTCTCAAACGCAATTTTCAATCCGTGCCGGTCAAACAGAGGCGACCAATGCTTACGGATGGCCTCGCTGATGTCGCCGTTCTCCCCGCCTTCAAACGGCCGCGCCGAGGGATATGCCGGCACATGGTAAACCGGGAAGACATGCGGGACTTTTTTCCGCTTGGACAAGGTTACCGACAGCCAATCGGCCTGCGCGCCGGCCACAGGTCGCGTGTGGCCTGAGTCGAGCAGGAGAAGCGACATGTAGTCGCCGAAGTCGAGCACGTTGTACCCCTGCTTTCCCGGCATGGAGAACAAGCTATAGAACCCGACTGCCTGGGCTTCGGTCTGATGCCAGAAGCCCTTGACCTCATGGTTGCCGATCACCACTAGGAGCGGAATCAGGCGGCCATCGGGAGCGACAGCCAGATGTTTCCACGAATCAAACAAATCATACCAGCGGCTGACTTTTTCCAATTGGTTGGTGCGGTCATTGGTGTAGGCCAGGTCGCCGCCCATGATGATGAAAGCCGGGTCATATTTGGCTCCGAGCTTGTTCATTTCGTCCATCATTTCACGGGTGTGATACATGTCCCCGGCGGAAACAAACCGCACGGGACTGGAAAGAGTCTGTGGCATGGTTCGAAATTTGAATTCCCTGGCGCCGTTATCGAACCGGAACCAGTAAGTGGCGTCCGCGGACAACCCGGTCAATTCCACCGTATGAATGGTTCTTCCCGATGAATCGTCTGGCATGGGCACACTGGACCCGGAGGTCTTGTGCCACGCGTTGGATCCTTCAGTTCGAAATTCGAGCTTGGTGGGCGCGGGCTTTAAAGTGTGCCAGTGAATGGTCATCGTGGAGGCGGGATCGCGCTGCCATTGGAGGTAGAGCGCCGGCGGATCAAACGCAGGCTCTGCGGCAACGGACCGGCACGCTGCAACCGCAAGAACCATGAATGCCGGGAACACACGGGACAGTTTTGCAAAAAGCATTCGGAAGCTTATGGTCAGGTTTTTTGGCGTGTCAAAGAATTCCAATCATTCAGAGCCTGTGGGACCGCAGCAAATGTTTGGGAAAAATCGTTTGACCGGGGCGCGGCAAGGCGGTTAGCCTCCGCCCTCATAATTTACCTAAACCGACTATGATTGGCACAGTCCGAAAGCATTCAACCTGGCTCTGGGCATTGATTATTTGCATCATCATCATCAGCTTCGTCTTCTTCTTTTCACCGGCGGCCCGGTTGGATATAGGAAGCGACGACTTTTCAGGGGGATCCATCCAGGGCAAACCCATCACCCGCGAGCAATTCCTGAATGCCCAAGAGGAAGTGGTGCTCGCATTTTTCCTCCGATACCGCGACTGGCCCAGCGAAGAAGTAATGCGTTCTTTGGGTTTTGATATGGCTCAGGAGACCTACACCCGCCTTTTGATCATTGAAAAACTCAAGGAGTTGAACGTCCAGGTCACTCCCGAGGCCTCGGCACAAATGATTGCGGAGATTTTCGGAGTCGGAAACCGCGCCTTCCCAATGGAGGCGTATCGGACTTTTCTTAACGAAATCAGCCGGCAGGGTCTTACGGCAGAGGATTTTGAGCGGTTTATTCGGCACGAAGTCGGACAGATGCATCTGGTGTCGTTGTATGGCGTTAGCGGCAAACTCGTCACGCCCCAGGAGGCCGAATATCTTTACCGCAGGCAAAATGAAACGATCCAGATGGATGCCATTTTCTTCGATGCCTCCAACTATGTTTCCCAAGTGTCGGTGAATGAAACAAACCTTTCCCAATTCTTCATCCAAAATATGGCCGCCTACCGCATCCCCGATCGCGTTCAGGTCCGCTATGTGAAATTTGATCTGGCTGATTTTTCAGCCGAGGCCTCCGGTGAGGTGGCCAAACTGACCAACCTGACAGCCATTGTTGAACAGGTTTACACCCGCAAGGGCGGCACCAACGCTTATGTGGGTGAATCTGGAAAAGGTCTGACACTGGACGAAGCCACTCCCAAAATCATAAAGGAAATTGAGGAAGACCGCGCCCGTGCCTTGGCCCGCAAGAAAGCGGCCGATTTTGTATCGGAGCTTTTCGCTTATGCCGAGGGCCAGCCACAAGACAAAGCCGCACTCGAAAAAATGGCCGAACGCCACAACCTGAAAGTGGCGGAAACTGCACCTTTTGACCTTCAATCCGGTCCCTCCGAACTAAAGGTCCCGGCCAACTTTTCGCGCATTGCATTCCGACTGTCAGAGGAAGAACCGTATTACAGCTCTGCCGTTGAGGGCGAAAACGCTATTTTCATCATCGGCTTAAAAAACCGTGTTCCCAGCGAAACACCTCCGCTGGCACGCGTTCGGGACCGCGTCGCCGAGGACTACAAGCTAAATGAAGCGCGTCGACTCGCCCGGATGGCTGGTGATCTGTCGCAAAGCCAGTTGGCCAACAAAATTGCCGCCGGAAAATCGTTCGAGGCTGCTGCGGCTGAATTGAAGCTAAAGTGGGAGCCCCTACCCACCTTTACCGCCAGCACGCGCAGTTTGCCAGAAGTGGCAAATCGTATCAGCTTGGATCGCTTACAGAATGTCGCAGCCCGGCTGGCCACAGGGAAAACCAGTGATTTCATGGCCACGGAGGATGGCGGTGTAATAATTCATCTTCGCTCTCGCACTCCCGTCAGCGAAGAAAAACTGAAAGAAGATTTGGCCGGTTTCGTTCGCAACATCCGCGATCAGCGTCAATATGCCGCCTATGGCCAATGGTTGCAGCGGCTGCCTGAGAGCATGAAGCTGGTCGTTCGACAGACACAGCCAACCAGTGCCCCGGCACAGTGAGCGGCATAATCAAGCTTTCGTCGGCTTCGACGCGGGAGTACTGGGAGATAAACATTCTTTTCGAGGATGAACACCTGCTCGCCCTGAACAAGCCTCCGCGCCTGCTTTCTGTTCCAGAACAATCCCAACCCGAAAAGCCCAGCCTTTTGAAGTTGCTCCATGCTGACATCACTCGGGGTGCAGCGTGGGCTCGCCAGCGCGAAATCACCTACCTTTCAAATGTTCACCGGCTCGATTTTGAGACAACAGGCGTCTTCCTGCTCGCCAGAAACAAGCTGGCTCAATTGGCGCTGGCTAACCAGTTTGGCTCGGAGAAGCCCTCTCTCACTGACGTCGCCCTGGTCCGCGGCGTTCCTGCTAAAAAGGAGTTCGCCATTGATGCCAAGCTGGCGCCATATCCGGTGAACCCCGATTTGATCCGAGTGGATTCCAGAAAGGGGAAACGCGCGCGGACGGAGTTTTCGGTCCGTGAATTGTTTGCGGGTTATGCGTTAATGGAATGCCGTCCGCTGACAAACCGCACACACCAGGTTCGCGTTCACCTCAAGCACGCGAAACTCCCGATTGTGGGCGACTCGGTTTACGGGGCTCCGCCATTGCTGTTATCGAAATTGAAGACCGATTACCATTTGAAGCCCGGAGCCGTCGAGCGCCCGCTTATTAGCCACACGGCCCTGCACGCTGAACAGTTGACATTTTCCCATCCGGTGTCCGAAGCGCCAATAACCATCCTCGCCCCGTGGCCGAAGGATTTCACTGTGGCAGTGAAGTATTTGAGGCGATACGCCATAGGCTAAACTAAGTCATGCCGTGCCAATCTACCATTCGTTAAGGGGACAAAACGGATCGGCAACAAAATCCTCTGATATTTTATCCCTTAAATATTGAGGATAAAACTGTCCCTGCTCCGCCAGGCGAATGATATTGGATGGCTCGGTGTCCAACTGCCATTGTTCTTGCTCCCCAATTACTTCGGAACTGGATTGGTTTAAATAGGCTTCTTCAACTTTAAGAATTTGATCGGTTTTCATTGTGCGGCTCCTGTCAGTCCACCTTCTGTTCAATCAGGCAAACCTGAAACAAGATTATCCAGTTTATAAGTCACCGACAATTCGGGCGAAGTTGGTAATCACCCTGAGACAAGATTGCAAAATCTTATAGGAATTTTCCTTATGCAATGTGGTTCCTGTTGACCGTTGGGCAGCAAACCGCTACCAACTTGGACCATGAATCAGAAAGCCCGCGTTATTACGCCCTCGGTATTCAGTGTCGCAATGATCCTGCTTACGATGCTTTGCCAGCCTTTCGGCGCTCAAGGCCAGATCAAGGAGCCACCCAAGGGTTTCACTGCCTTGTTCAATGGCAAGGATTTCACCGGATGGTCCGCAATGCCGCACTTCGACCTTCGCAAATTGCGTGAGATGTCCCCTGAAGATCAGGCCAAAAAGCGCGCGGAATGGATGCAGGAATTCGAGCAGCACTGGAAAGTGGAAAACGGCGAATTGGTCAATGACGGCAAGGGCCCATACGCGACTACCGAAAAGGAATACGGCGACATCGAATTGCTGCTCGAATACAAGACTGTTCCCAAGGCTGACAGCGGCATTTATTTGCGCGCCACGCCTCAAGTCCAAATCTGGGACCACACCGAGGAGCCCAAATTTAAATATGGCGCCAACAAAGGCTCCGGCGGCCTCTGGAACAACACCAAAGGTGCTCCCGGCAAGGATCCTCTGGTCTTGGCTGACAAACCGTTCGGCGAATGGAACAGCTTCCGGATTATTCAAATTGGCGACCGAACCACCGTTTATCTCAATGACAAACTCGTAGTGGATAATGCTGTTATGGAAAACTTCTGGGACCGTACCCAACCGCTTTGGAGCAAAGGGCCAATTCAACTGCAAACCCACGGTGGTGAAATTCGCTGGCGAAACATTTTCATTCGCGAGATCTCTACCAATGCAGCCCCCAAAATTTTGGATAAAATGGAAAAGAAAAAAACCGTCGGCAACTGACCGCCCCTGCCCCGCTTTTTGGAATCCATCTGTTTTAATGGTAAATTAATACGGAGGAAATTATGGATATGAATATTTGGGGCTTGCTGGCGGTGTTATTGGGCGTGTTTCTGTGCTACGGTGCAGTGATTATCGGAGCCATCCGTCAGCATTGAGCCTCTCTCAAGGAAAGAAAATAAACACGCGCAAAGGGCAATGACGTTTTACGATCTTCCGGTCACACTTTAGATTGGAAGTATTCGATTGTTTTCACCAAACCCTCGTTCAGTTTCACTTTGGGTTCCCATTTTAACAATTTTTTTGCGCGACTGATGTCCGGCTTGCGTTGCTTGGGATCATCCTGAGGCAAGGGCTTGTGAACAATTTTGCTTTTGGAACCGGTGGCCTTGATAATCGCCTCGGCGAATTGCAGCATCGTCATTTCATGCGGATTGCCAATGTTCACCGGCAGGTTGGTGTTGCTCATCATCAACCGGTACATGCCCTCAATCAAATCCGAGCAGTAGCAGAAACTGCGCGTCTGCTTGCCGTCACCAAAAACCGTGATGGGCTTGTTCTTCAGCGCCTGACTGATAAAGGCCGGCACGACACGTCCGTCATTAACGCGCATTCGTGGACCGTAGGTGTTAAAAATGCGAATGATCTTCGTATCAATCTTATGCTCGCGGTGATAGGCCATCACCATCGCCTCGGCGAAGCGTTTGGATTCATCGTAACAACCGCGCGGCCCAATGGTGTTAACATTCCCCCAGTAATCCTCGGTCTGAGGATGCACCAGCGGATCCCCGTAGATTTCCGAAGTCGAGGCCAAGAGAAATTTTGCGCCCTTGTTCTTGGCCAGGCCGAGAGCTTTGTGCGTGCCCAGCGAGCCGACCTTCAAGGTTTGAATGGGCAGTTCCAAGTAATCAATCGGGCTGGCAGGCGAGGCAAGGTGCCAGACAAAGTCCACGGGCACGTCAATGAACATGAACTCGGACACATCCTGCTGAATGAATTTGAAATCCTGGTTGCCACTCAGATGAGCAATGTTATCCACGCTGCCCGTCACAAAGTTGTCCACGCCGATGACCTTATGGCCTCGGGCCAGCAATAAATCAGTCAAGTGTGAACCCAGAAATCCGGCTGCTCCCGTCACCACAGAGACGGGTTGGCTGGAAGATTTTACCGCGCGCTTTTTTTGCATGGCCGGAATGGTTAACCAAAACAGACCTAACAGTCAAAAGGGGTTTATCTGCATTCCCCAGGTGTTTTTTTCCGGGCTGCGGATAGAGGATATTTCACCAAGCAGGTTTAT
>CALJZV010000062.1 GCA_937983475.1 uncultured Verrucomicrobiales bacterium | reverse complement strand
TCGCCGGAGGCCAGGCGCATGCCCACCTCGAAATTCTCGGCCATGTTGGCGGTGACGCCGAAGCGCAGGCGATAGCGGAAGCGGTTGCGGTCCACGAACGACGAGTCGTCACGATAAAAGCCCTCGTAGCGCCCCCGGAAGTCGCCGTTAAACTTCAGGGCAGAAACCCAGTCGGACATTCCGCTTTTGGCGGCATAGGCCGCGGTGAAACCCTTGTCGGATTCCTCGCGCAACTGATTGGCCTCCTTGACCGTCAAAATGCCCTTTTCGACGAGCTTGTCGATCAGCGCGTCACTGGATTGGCCGTTGGACGACACCGGAGCCAAGAGCAGCGCGGCGGTGCCAGCGCATAGAAGCGTGGATTGCAGTGTTTTGGTATTCAGCAAATGTGTGTTCATTGATGGGTTTGTTATTTAATTTACTGTGGGGCCATCCTAACCATCCCATGTGACATGCAAAGGGCGGTTTTGTTACAATCCTGTGACACGGAACTTTTTTGGTGGCGGTTTGTTTCGTTTCTGTTACGAAGGCGCGTCAAAAGCGTAAACTCAACAAAGTCTGTTTGAATTCATGACCAAAGACCGCCTGTTGCTGGTTGCCAAAATCCTCGGAATCATCGGGGCGCTTTACCTGTTCATCGTCGGCATCGGCGCGATGAGCCATGCGTTCAAGCTGTTCGGGGCGGATTTTTCCAAAAAGGTGCTGACGCTGACCTCGGTGCCTTTTGTAGGACTGTTCATCGGCATCCTGTCCACCGCCATTGTGCAAAGCTCGTCCACGACCACCTCCATCATCGTCGGCATGGTGGCCGGCGGCGCCATTTCCATTGAGGGCGCCATTTTTATGGTGATGGGCGCCAACATCGGCACCACCATCACCAACCTGCTGGTGTCGCTGGGACACATTACCCGCTCCATCGAGTTCAAGCGGGCCTTTGCGGCGGCGACAATTCATGACTTTTTCAACTGGATCACGGTGCTGGTCCTGTTTGCCCTGGAACTGGCCACGGGCATGCTGGCCAGGCTTTCGCACGTGCTGGCGGGATGGTTTGAAGGGGTGGGGGGCATGAAGCTGTCCGATCCCTTGAAGGCCGCCACAACGCCAACCATCAAATTCCTCAGCGAACTGGTCGCCAACAAACCAGTCGTTCTGCTGGTCATCGCCGTGCTGATCACCTTCGCCATGCTCTGGGCGCTGGTGAAAATTTTGCGCAGCCTGGTGCTCAAAAAGGTGGAGAGTTTCTTCGATGAATTCCTGTTCAAAAACGCCGCCCGGGCCATGTTTTTCGGCATGGTGCTCACGGTGGCCGTGCAGAGCAGTTCCATCACCACCTCGCTGGTGATCCCGCTGGCCGGCGCGGGCATCGTCCGGCTGGCGCAGGTGTTCCCCTACACCATGGGCGCCAACGTCGGCACCACCATCACCGCGATCCTGGCCGCCCTGGCCACCGGCAAGGAGGCCGCTATCACCGTGGCCTTCGCGCATACGCTCTTTAATCTGCTGGGAATTCTGATCATCTGGCCCATCCCGCAAATCCGCGCCATTCCCGTTCGCCTCTCAGAATGGATGGCCGACGTTTCCACCCGCAATCGCCTGATACCGTTTGCGTTTATCATAAGCGTATTCTTTGTCATTCCCCTGGTCCTGATATTCATTTTCAAATAAGGAGCCTTTATGTGGAAGAACCTGATCACCATGTTTCGCAAGGACAACCTGTATCTCCAGGCCCTGGATGAAGCGCACACCATGCTCGACATTGACTGGAAAATGTTCCAGGCCTCCGTCAAGTCGCTCCGCGAATCGGACACCGGCGAGATCGACGTGGATATTTACGCCGAGGACAAGCAGATCAACGCCTACGAGCGCGATGTCCGCAAGAAGGTCATGACCCACCTGGCCATCGCGGGCGGCGGCGCGGACCTGGCCTCCGGTCTGGTGCTGGTGAGCGTGGTCATTGATATCGAGCGCATCGGCGACTACACCAAGAACATTTACGACCTGGCGCGGAAGCACCCCCGCAAGCTGCACGGCGGCAGCCTGGAGCCGCAGCTCAAGGAAGCCGAGGCGCTGACGACGCATATCTTCAAGGAAATGATCGAGGCCTTCAAGACCAGCGACGAGGAAAAGGCCCGCGTCATCATGGCCGAATACAAGCAGGAGCTGGCCGCGCTCTGCGACAGCATCACCGACGCGATTGTCACCGGCAACACCACCGACCTGAGCCCGCACGACGCCACGGCGGTGGCCCTTTATGCCCGATTCCTCAAGCGCATCGCCGCGCACTCGCGCAACATCATCAGCAGCGTTGTGAATCCCTTTCCGCGCATCGGCTACAAGGAGAAAGCCAATGCCGAGTAACCATTGGGCAACCCGCGCCCCGCTGCTATAATTTGCCAATGGAAAAATCGCCCCTCAAAGTCCTGGCCGTCGTCGGAAGCCTGCATCGCGCGTCCGTGACCCGCGCCGTGATCCATGAGGTTGCCAAGCGTCTTGAAGCGGCCGGATGCACCGTGGACATTCTCGATCCGCAGGCCGATTCGCTGGGGTTGTTCAATCCCGACACCGCCTACGACGCGCCCGGGTTTCCCGCCATCAAAAAGCGCGTCGAAGCCGCCGACGTCTTCCTGCTGGGCACGCCCGACTACCACGGCAGCATCAGCAGCGCGATGAAGAATTTCCTCGACCACTTCTGGCACGAGTTTGCCGGCAAGCTCTTCGCCACCGTTGTCGCCTCGCACGAAAAGGGGCTGACCGTGACCGACCAGCTTCGCACCGTGGCGCGGCAATGCTACGCCTGGTGTCTGCCCTACGGCGTTTCATTTGTTGAAAACCAGGACGTGCGGGACGGCCAGATCATCAGCGACGCCTTTCAGAAGCGCCTCGACATGCTGGTCCGCGACATCACGGTGTACGGCCGGGTGCTGTCGGCCCAGCGCCGCTGCGACCTTGCGGGAAATGACACGGGCTTCATGGCCCGCTGGCGCAAGTAACGTAACCTTCCTGCCACGCTCAAGGGCTTTTGCCGGTTTTTGAAGCATGAAGAGTATCTCTCTTTTGATCCGGCTGAGGGCATTCCTTTTGCCAAAGAACCCCAGCGCCTGCCGCGCCGTATTTTAACCATTGAGGAAGCCTGTCGAATCATTGATGCCATTGACGAGAATAATCCCCTTGGTTATCGCGACAGGACCATTCTGGAAGTGTTGTATGCCACAGGCGTCCGGCGCAATGAATTGCGCCATTTGAAAGTTCAGGACGTGGACCTGGACGAGGAACTCCTTCGCGTTGATCAGGGCAAAGGCAGGCTCGACCGTATGGTGCCGCTCACCAAAATCGCCTGCGACTTTCTCAAAACCTACATCAGCGATATTCGGCCCGGATTGCTTGGCATCCATTGCGACGATACGGAGCGTCACAAACAGGCTCTCTTTGTCTCCAGCCGGGGACGGCCTCTGGACCAAAACACACTCCGTTTGATGCTCATCAAACGGGCAAGACAGGCCGGTATTGAAGGACCAGTGAGTTGCCACGTCTGGCGACACAGTTGCGCCACGCACTTGCCGAGAGCCTGCCTGAGAATTGCGTGGGGTCCTGCGGCGAGGGATTTTGGCTGTGGCCAAGGCGTGGAGGCCGGAGCATCCCCGCAGCGGGCTGTAATGGCCGAGCCAACGCGGGTCACAG
>CALJZV010000061.1 GCA_937983475.1 uncultured Verrucomicrobiales bacterium | reverse complement strand
GCAAGGGCGGTTGGACATCCGCTGTCCAAGTGAACAACTTTCAATAACTTCTTTTCGTGCGGGTTGTGGGGGGGGTGGGTTGAAAATCCTGCGAGCAAGTTTTTGCATTTTTTCCGGGAAACGGACAGCCTTTGTCCGCTATTCCCGGCAGGTTTTTCAATCAACGTAAGAAAGGATTTATTGGCATGGCGACAGTGGCATTGAGGCGGTTCACAAACCCGGACACGCTCCGGCATATTGGTGACCGGTATCTGATCGAATTGTTGGCGCCGCATGCGGCGTTTTTCTGCAAGCGCGGGCTGGCGCTTCCCGCCGGAACGGAGGATGCCCCGCTGGATCATGGGTTGTTGGCCGAGATTTTCATGTCGCCGGACACGGATATGCCGCGTGATCTGGCCGAGGCGCTTTTCCTGATTCATGAAATGTCCACGAAAGAGGCGATGGACAAGTTGCGCGATGCCGCCGACGAGGCCGGGGTTGACCTGGAACTGAACGGCGACGCGGAACCAGCCGATGTGGCGGTGCGCGCCTGGCTGAAGAAGCGGACATTGATCGAGGAGGTTCACGCGGAGCATGAATTGTCGCGCCCGAAGGCCTTCGTTTCCTACCTGACGGACCGGAGGAAGCGTCCGCCGTTCACCCCGCCGGATGAAGCCACGCGGGAAGCGATGGAACAGGCGATGGATGCGTGGTTTGAAAAGAAGAATCGCGGCAGCGGGTGCCGGGTGCTGGTGTATCCGCGCGAGGGGGAATGCTGGTTCATGGTCCGCCACGGCGAGCCGTGCCGGCGCGAAGGGGCGCACGGGCAACAGGGCCAGGCGAGCAGCGTTTTTTACCGTCCGCAACAGCATGATGTGCTGATCTACAACATCGCGGCGGGCGAGATGCGGATTCACGCGGGGTCCAAGGGGGAACGGGAACTCTACAAGCGGACGTTCGGGCTTTACGTGTTTGGCGATGAGAATTTCTTTCCCGGCGAAGGCAAATACACGCTGGCTCCGCTGGCAAAGGATGGTCCGGCGGCGCTGGAATGCGCGGATGTGGATGGCATCGAATGGGTGAAGCTGCGCGAGCTGGAATTCCTTTGGTCGGGTTCGGGTCGCGGCAATGCGGAGCGGGAGATTCGCAAGGCGAATGATTTGTTCGCGGCGTTTGCGAGCCGCGAATTTCAATTGAAGGAGAGCCACGATCTGAAGCGCGCCGTTTTTCAAATCAAGTTTCGGGACGCCAAGCGTCCGCGCAGCGTGACGATCGCGCCGTCGAACCGCGCGAAATACGAGCGGGACGATGACAGCACGTTCCTCGAGCACTGGTTCCAAAAACGCGGGTTCATTCTCAGCAACCATGACGAAGCCGACACGATTTTGGGCGACGCTTGAGCGGTTCGCCGTGCCGGAGTTGGTGCTGGCGGACTGGCGTCTGGCGCTGGGCGATGAGTTTGACCAGGCCGATCCGTTCCTGCGGGTGACGGGCACGCAAGCGGAGGAATTTCCCTGCACGCATCAGCCCGCGTGCGGGTGTCGGCATGAGATTGTGGCCCATGAGCCGACGCGGATTGTGGCGGCGTGCCGTTGCGAGCCGCGCGAATGCCGGTCGATCCGGCTGGAGCCGAAGGAGGCTTTGATTCATGCGCTGGATGGGCGTCGGCTCTGCGGCGCGATTGCGCGGGGGCTGAAGTTTGAAACGGCAACGGAGCAGCCGGGCTTTTCGGCGTCGAAGATTTGGTTGGTGGGAACGTATCGGCGGACGCATTCGCCGGTTTACCTCGCGCTTTGTCCCTCGGCGGAGCTTCTGCATTGCAACCTGGAGCGGCTGATCTGCGGGCAGGCGGAGCCGTTTCTTTTGCTGGCCCCGACGGCGCGGAACCGGTCGGCGTCGGTGCAAAGCCTTTTGCAACGGCATCGGTGCGAATTCATTTCCCTCGCGGATTGCCTCGGCTGGTCCGGGCGCGGGAGTTTTGCGGAAACGAATTCAATTCAGCCGGTGCTGGATCGGTTCGCGGCGCGGCTGGCGGAAGGGAGCGGGCTGGTGCGAACAGTGGAACGGATTGATCGGAATATTGAGGCGGTGGCGAAGGGGAATTTTGAGTTGCGGACGGCGAAGCAACGCTTGGAACAGATGCAGGGCGAAAACCTTTTCAAGTTCGTCCAGAAGATTGATGCCGATGCCTTTCGCATCATTTGCGCGGTGCTGGCGCATGGCACGGTCGCAAAAGCCAGCCGCGCGTTGGGCAAGAAGGACCAGACATTGCGGGACGCAATCAAGGGTTGGGAAAAGCGCGGCGGCCCGTATCGCGGCCTGGCTGAACTGGTGCGCTGGCGGAAAGGGAAGCGGCTGACGGGAACGGTGCCGTTCAATGATGCGTTGTTGTATGACAACAAGGCAGAGGCGAGCCGCGAATCTGTTTTTGCCGAATTGCTCGACGGGCTGATGTCGATGACGGAATCGAACTGGCAGGACGTGGCGGATGAGATGGCCGACTTGCTGAAATCGCAGATGGCACGCTGAAAAAGTTACTGACAATTACTGACACGAAAATTTCGTTGTGGGCGTAATGAGGTTCGGTGAGGTTCGGAGCGGCGTTGATAAAACCCTTTATTCATGCGGGTTGGCCGCATGTCGCCGAACCAGCCCGAAAGCGGGCGCGGATTCGATTCCCTTCACCCGCTCCAGATTTCATGCGGTGTGTCCCTTTACAGCATAGTTGTCCAATTCCCTTAATATCCGGAAAGAGCCCTAAAGAGCCCGAAATAAAGGGGTTAATGATGGTTCCTACCGGCTTTGGACAAGTTGGCGTTTTGGGGCCAAGTCCAAACGGGTGGGAACCCGGTTTCGGCCAATAAAGACAGGGATGGAATTGGGTTCCTACCTGTTTCGGCAAATCTGGACATCAGGTAGGAACCAGGAACCCGTTTTTGGCCGGTTTCGACGGCCTGTATAGAAATGGACACTCCTGTTTTTGACCGTCGCGCGCTTGGCGGAATGCAGATCAACTTCAGACACGCTGCAATGATTCGTCAATAGGCTTGCAGAATCCCGCGTGAGTTCATTTTTCCGTCTTAATTTTATGCTCGGTCAACAGGCGTTCATATATCGACTGGGCAATTGCCTCTGTCGTTCGCTCTTTGAGCCAGGCAGTCATGGGAACGCGCTGGGGATGGATGCCTCCCTCCAATTGGCGCATGACGAAGCGCAGGTGCCTTTCGATCTCCTGTTCGCTCATAATCGGTGTAACATTTCGGGGGGGGCTTGCAGTCCGTTTGAAAGGCGGTTTCAAAGCGCCATTCCTTCTTTCAGGCTGTCTGTGCTGTTGAGTTCGTCGAATTTGCGAGCTGCGGCAACAATTCTGGGATTAGCGGTGAAATTCCACATGGTTTCCTCATAAGGATCGCCGTCAGCAGTTTCTTTCTCCACGATAACGCCGATGGGCCATGAATCCTCGGGTGTGCCATCCACAGGGCGACAATACGCGATGCCGTGCTGCAGGGCGGTGGATTTGGTTTCGATGTCACAAAGAGCGCCGCCGAAAACGGCGCGGGGCACCAGAATCCCATCCGCCTGGACAACGAAGGCCCGGTCGAACTTAAAGTTGTCTTCGATTGATTCAATTACTTTCATAATTCCCGAATCACTCGATCCGAAATGAAAACGGTTGATTGAAGGCCAGGGAAAAGTCTTTGGCTCGCTCGATCCCGAAACGAGAGGCGTTTTCACGGCGGGAGCGGAAGCCGAAAACAGGCTTGTTCGCCGAGTCGAAAATTCTGACCAGCACCGTGTCAGGATCAAGCATCGAACGCGCCCCGTAACCCAGCAGATGCCCGTTCAAGCCGCTCAATGACGCCTGGTGAATTTTTGAGAACAAATCCAGGCCGGGATAAGCGCGAGGGTTTTCACTGATGATTTTCTGGATTATCTCGGGCCGGTAAACGTACAGATGCCCATCGGACAGCGTCGCCTCGACCCCTTCGGGCAGAATGCCAAGCAAACGGCGGAAAACATGTGACGCCGTGCCTTGGTCTAGCTGTTCGTGGTAGAGCGGTTTTCGTCCGGCGACAACGGCCGAGAGGTGTGCGCCGCCGCTTTGCGTATCTTCTGGAGAGAATGCGATTCCAGTGTCTCTGGATCGAACTTCTCGAAAAATTCTTTCTCCATCCTCTGCCACTCTTTGTGTGAGACGGAAATCACCTGCGTCGTTCCGTCTGGATTTACCTGGATCATTTCGTGAAATGGCTCGCTCATCTTTATTACCTTTCCATTTTATGGTGTCTTTTTCAAATTCAACCTGGTCGCCGAACGCCTCCCGGAGCCAGGAGACGGCCTGGTCGTCCAGGTTGCGGACGCTGGCCTGGAGGCGCTCGTTGAAGTCCTTGTCGGCGGGCTTCACGCGCTGGCCCTTTTGGATCAGGCCGAGGCGCTCGGCCTCGTCGCGGTCCACGTCCTCGACGCCCATCCCGCTGTTGAAGCCCCACGGCCCCCAGGGCACGCCGAAGCCGCCGATGGCGGGCGAGTTCATGGCCATCCAGAAGTCCAGGTCGGTCTTGAGCCGGACGACGCCCTCGTTCTGCTGGTGGATCGGGCGCGGCTTGGCGACGTCGGTCTCGCGGATGAAGCGCTGGGCGGGGAACTCGTTGATCACGTCGGCGTCCTGGCCTTGTTTCCAGTAGCCGTAATCGTGGGCGGCCTGGGTCTGGGTGTTGAAGATGAGGCTCAGGCGCTTCTCGCTGGTGATGTCCTTGAGCGTGCCGGCGTCGTCGGGATCGAGCGGCCCCAGGCCGTTGGCGGCGGCGAACTCGCGCAGCTCCTTGACGAATTGGGCGCGGCTTCCGGCCTTGAGGCCGGTGCGCTCCCGGCCGTCCGGGCCGAGGATCCCGGCCTTGTTGCCGGCGAGGAAATCGCCGAGGAAATCCTGGGCGCCCTGCAAAAAACGGGCGCTCTCGATCCGGCTGCTGAAAAAGGCGCGCTCCCGCAGCGCCAGGGGCACGCGGCTCCACTCCTCGGAGTTGAGGCGGCTGCCGACGGGCGAGCGCCGGCCCAGTTTGCGGACCGCTTCCTTGAACAGCTCTGGCTTTACGAATTGCATCCGGTGCGGGGATTCTACTCCATGCGTCAACGGTCAAAAATAAAACGCCGGCCATGCGCTGGGGCACAGCGGGCGTCTCGCACGCCATTGGAACGGGGGGCGCGCGCTCTTAATTGGCCTTGACCGTCCCGCCGTGGGTGTCCAGCAGCGCCGTGTTGCCGTCCAGAATGGCCTTGATTTGCCTGGCGTAATCGCTCAGGCGCGGATTGTGTTTCACCAAGCCGTAAATCCCTTTCCACTGGGCGATGGCTTCCTCGTACGGTTGCTTGCGGACCCAATCCAGGTGGTAGCGCAGCCAGATCAGCCCTTCGCGGACCTCCTGGTCGTAACGA
>CALJZV010000060.1 GCA_937983475.1 uncultured Verrucomicrobiales bacterium | reverse complement strand
ATCATGCTGTCTTTCTACCTTAACAGCCCAACCCGCAAAATCGAAGAAGCTTCAGCGGAGAAAATATATCACCCGCTTCCAATCACACCCCCGCCGGGCATAGTTTTCTCTGTGTTCTCCGCGACTCTGTGGTAATTAAAAGCCTGTCATAACTCCCGCGCGATGCATTCGCACAAGATTCAAAAAAACTGGAAGGACCGCCTGAAGTCCGCCGTGCCCTTCGGGCTGGGCCAAACCAAGCCAAAGCACTTTCGCGACATGGCCAAAATCATCTGGCGCAATCGCGACAACCTGCCGTACGCGTGGAAGGTCATCACTCGCGGCGTCTGCGATGGTTGCGCGCTCGGCGTGGCGGGGCTGCACGACTGGACCATCAAGGGCGTTCACCTCTGCATGACGCGCCTGAATCTGCTTCGGCTCAACACCATGCCGGAGCTGGATGTCCGTCTGCTTGAGGACATCTCCAAACTTCAAAAACTCGACAATGCCCAGCTTCGCGAACTGGGCCGCCTGCCGTATCCCATGCTGCGCGAGAAGAACGCACCCGGGTTTCACCGCATTTCCTGGGAGGACGCCATTGGACGCATTGCAAAGAAAATTAAAGGCGCCGATCCCCGGCGGCTGGCCTTTTTTGTCACCTCCCGTGGCGTCACCAATGAAGTTTATTACATGGCGCAAAAGGCCGCCCGTTTCCTGGGAACCAACAACGTGGACAACGCGGCCCGCCTTTGCCATTCCCCCTCGACCGGCGCGATGAAGCACGCCATCGGCTACGCCGCCTCGACATGCAGCTACAAGGACTGGTATGGCACCGACCTGATCATTCTGTTCGGCGCCAACCCGGCCAACGACCAACCGGTAACGACCAAGTATTTTCACGAGGCCAAGCAACTCGGCACCAAGGTGGTTGTCGTCAATCCCTACCGCGAGCCGGGCCTGGAGCGCTACTGGGTCCCGTCCACCGCGGGCAGCGCGCTGTTCGGCACCGACATCATGGATTACTGGTTTCCCGTCACGCAGGGCGGCGACATCGCGTTCCTATACGGCGTCATCAAAATCATCCTGGAGAACGGCTGGGAAGACCGGAACTTCATCCGCAACCACAGCGCCGAGTTTGAGGAAATTAAAAGCGCGGCGGCGGCGCTCGACTGGCCGACGCTGGAAAAGCAATCCGGCCTGCCTCGCAGCAGCATGGAGGAATTTGCCAAACTGATTCGCGACGCCAAAAACGCCGTCCTCATCTGGAGCATGGGCATCACGCAGCACGCCTACGGGGGCGACGCGGTTTCCATGGTGTTGAACCTTGGCTTGTTGAAGGGTTATGTCGGGCGCGACAAGTGCGGCCTGATGCCCATTCGCGGCCATTCCAGCGTGCAGGGCGGCGCGGAGATGGGCGCCTACGCCACGGCCTTCCCCGGCGGCAAGCCCATCAACGCCGCCAACGCCAAAAGCCTCTCTGAAGCGTACGGTTTCCCAGTGCCGGACTGGCCCGGCCTTTCCGCAACCGAAATGGTCGAGGCCTGCGAGCGCGGCGAACTCGACCTGTTCTACTGCCTGGGCGGCAATTTTCTCCGGACCCTGCCCGACCCGGACCACGTCGCGCACTCCATGGCCAATGTGCCGATGCGCGTTCACCAGGACATCATTCTCACCGACCAGATGTTCATCGAGGCACAGGAGGAGGTCATTTTGTTGCCGGCCAAGACGCGCTACGAGCAGGACGACGGCGGCATTGAGACGACCACGGAGCGGCGGATTGCCTTTTCGCCGGAGATTCCCCGGCAGGTCGGCGAAGCCCGCGCGGAGTGGAAGATTCTTCGCGACATTGCCGCATCCGTTCACCCCGAAAAAGCGCATCTGCTGGGCTGTGAAACCGGCTGGAAAATGCGGGAGGAAATTGCGCGAGTGGTGCCGTTTTACGACGGCATCCAGCGGCTAAATAAAACCGGCGATGCCGTTCAGTACGGCGGGCCGCATTTGTGCGACGGATGGAAGTTCGGCACCGCTGACGGCAAGGCGCATTTCCGTGCCGTGCCGCTGCCGGCGTACCCTGTGGGCCGTTCAAAAAATGAAAGGGAGAAGGCCTCTGCGAAGTCCGCGGGCGTTCACGGCGACGTGTTTATGGTTTCCACCCGGCGCGGCAAGCAGTTCAACACGCTGATCTATGACGAGGTGGACCCGCTGACCGGCGCGGCGCGCGACGCGGTGTTCATGAATCCGGAGGACGCGGCAAAACTGCATTTAAAAAGCGATGATCGCGTGGCGCTGGTCAACGAGAAGGGGCGCTTTGAGGGCCGCGTTTTCCTGGCGCCAATCGCCCGAGGCAACCTGCAAATCCATTGGCCCGAGGGCAACCACATTCTGCCGCGAGGTGTCGTTGACAGCATCGGCGGGGTTCCCGACTACAACGCCGAGGTGATTGTGGAAAAGGCGGGGTGAGGGATTGAACCATCGTTCACGTTGGCTTACGAATGTCCGACCTTTTGAGAAATTAAAGCGGATACAAATGCAGCGCGATGGCCGCCAGCCCGAGGAAAAAGAAAAACCCTGCCACATCGGTGACTGTGGTGACAAGGATGCTTGAAGCCAGAGCCGGGTCCACCTTGAA
>CALJZV010000059.1 GCA_937983475.1 uncultured Verrucomicrobiales bacterium | reverse complement strand
GTCCCACCCGCCAGGAGGGCCAGAAACCGGGATAGGGATAGGGCGACGCGAGATTCCGCGGCCAGACAAAGCTCTCCAGGTAATGCGAGGAGCCGACAAGCTCGTTGGCAATGCGCGATCCAAGCGGCATTTTTTCCAAGGAAGATATCGCCCCCGCGCTGCCCTGCGCCCAGAGGGTGAGCAGGCAGGAGACAAAACTGAGCGCGAAGAAGGGGATTTTTTCGGCGAGCAAAGACATGCCCTGCTTCCAGGAAAATAAAGAGGCGGGCCTTATTTTCTCAGAAGTTTCCTCACCCGATCCCTTGATTTGAAATCGCAATTTGAAATTAGAAATTCGCTGAAGCGGCCAGAAGTCCAACAACAGCAGCACAAAGGGCGCGGTCACGAGCATCGGCTTGGCCATCAGGCCCAAGGCAAAAAGCGCCAGCGTCAGCGCGTACCAGGGAATTATGCGTTTTGAATTCTGAGATTTGAGTTCGGCATATCGCGCGTACGACCAGAGCATCAGCAGGAAAAAGAAGGCGCTCAACACGTCCTTGCGCTCCGAAATCCAGGCCACCGATTCCACACGCAATGGGTGCAGCGCAAAGACCGCCGCCACAAAGGCGCTGCGCCAGAACACGCCGGTCATCCGCCAGAGCAGGAGCAGCAGCAGGACCGCGTTGGCCGCATGGAGAAACACGCTGGTCAAATGATGCTTTCCCGAGTTGTTGCCGAACAATTGCCAGTCAAGCATGTGCGACAGCCACGTCACCGGATGCCAGTTGCTACAGGCATTGGAGAACAGGGCCCATTTGACGGAAGCCCACGACAAACCTTGCTGCACCTGGGCATTGTGCTTCACATAAATCGTGTCGTCGTAGATGAGGAACTCGAACTGGCGCGCCGGCCAATAAACCGAGATGGTGGTCAACGCCAGCAGGAAGCAGACGACAATCAGGCGCAGGGTGTTGCTGGTTTTCACGGTGGCAAAGTTTGATCCACAAAGAGGTTTGAAAGAAGGAGAAATTACGTCTGTCCACTCGGCATCTTGCCAGAAGGCAAGGGACTTTCGGTAAAATGAACTGCGACAGGATTGTCTTTCCCGACCTGCGTGGCAGACTCAGAAACGCACACTGATGAAACCCTACCTCCTGGCACTGATCCTGTTATTCATCGCGGGTCCATTCCACGACAGCCATGCGGCGTCGGCGCACTCCCTCTTCGCCCGGACAAACCTCATGGCGTGGTGCATCGTGCCGTTCGACGGCAAGCAACGCGGGCCGGAGGAGCGCGCGGCGATGCTTGAGGAACTCGGCTTCAAGCGCTTTGCCTACGATTATCGTGCGCAGCATGTGCCGACATTTGACGCCGAGCTTGAAGCGCTCAAACGCCGCGGCATTTCGCTCGATGCGTGGTGGTTTCCGGGTCTGAACACGGAAGGTCGGCTCATCCTCGATGTGCTCAAGCGTCATGGCGTGAAGGCGCAGCTTTGGGTCACCGGCGGCGGCAAGCCCACCGTTTCGGAGGAGGAACAGGGCTCACGCGTCGAGGCGGAGGCCAAACGCATCCGGCTCATCGCCGAAGCGGCGGCGGCGATCGGCTGCACGGTGGGGCTTTACAATCACGGCGGCTGGTTCGGTGAACCGGAAAATCAAATCGTCATCATCGAACGACTCCGGCAGGACGGCATCACCAACGTCGGCATCGTTTACAACCAGCACCACGGCCACGCGCATGTGGACCGGTTTGCCGAACTGCTTCAAAAAATGAAGCCGCACCTGCTCGCGCTGAACCTCAACGGCATGACGCGCGACGGCGACCAGCACGGCAAAAAGATTCTGCCGCTGGGCGAAGGCGATCTGGATTTGGATCTGGTCCGCATTATTCACGACTCGGGCTGGCGTGGCCCCATCGGCATCCTCAACCACACCGATGAAGACGCGGCGGTGCGGTTGCGCGCCAATCTCGACGGGCTTGAGCGATTGTTGAAGCAACTGGACAAACCGCCGCGCGATCCGTGGGCGGTGGAGGACGCCCGGGCGCGCGAGCAGTTGCCGCTTTACCAGACCATTCCCGCCGCAGCCACCGCCGAGCTGACGCC
Organism: uncultured Verrucomicrobiales bacterium; assembly: GCA_937983475.1. GTDB lineage: Bacteria > Verrucomicrobiota > Verrucomicrobiia > Limisphaerales > JACDHS01 > CALJZV01. Next base: position 2,533 of record CALJZV010000059.1, on the reverse strand, counting down.
ACACAACGGCTTGCCGCATCGAGACGCATTTTATCAATGGACGCGCTCGCACGGCGGCAACGAAAGCGCGCGCTACTCGGCGCTGACGCAGATCAACCGGAGCAATGTGCATCAGCTTGAAGTGGCCTGGACGTATCGTTCGGGCGACGGCGCGGGAAACATCCAGTGCAACCCGATCATCGTGCGCGGCGTGATGTTCGCGCCGACCTCCGGCGGGCACGTGGTGGCGTTGAACGCCGCGGCGGGCGACGAATTGTGGCGGTTCAAGCCCGAGGGCAAACCGGTGGGGCGCTGCCTGACCTGGTTGGCTGGAACCAGCGCCGCTACCGATCGGATGTACGTCCCTGCCGAAGGTCGCGGGCGCTTCTCTCTCGATCCGAAAACCGGGACGCCGGTTGAAACCTTCGGCCAGGCCGGACGCATCAAGCTGCCCAACGGCTCGCGCGTCGCGCCGGTGGTGTTCGAGCAGATGGTGATTGTTCCCGGTTACGCGAAGGACGTGGAGGCGTTCGATGCAGTAACAGGCGAGCGACGCTGGACGTTTCACACGATTCCGCAGCCGGGCGAGTTCGGTTACGAAACCTGGGACGGCCCGGAAAAGGGCGCCAACTGTTGGGGCGGCATGGCGCTGGACGAGGCGCGCGGGATGGTGTTCGTGACGACCGGTTCGCCCAAGCCTGATTTCAACGGCACGGCTCACGCGGGGGACAACCTCTTCAGCAACTGCCTGCTCGCGCTGGACGCCCGCACCGGCAAGCGCCTCTGGCATTTCCAGGAAATCCGCCACGACATCTGGGATCTCGACCTGCCCGCTCCGCCGAACCTCACGACCATCACGCGCAACGGCAAACGCGTTGATGTTGTCACTGCCGTGACCAAACTCGGCAACACGCTCTTGTTTGATCGCGTCACCGGCAAACCGATCTTTCCCTTCCGCCTTCGCCGCGCGCCGACGTCCGATCTGCCCGGCGAAGTAACGTCGCCTTACCAGCCCGACGTCGAATTGCCTGAGCCGTTCGCCAAGCAGGAATTCACCCTCAACGACGTGACCGATCGCAGCGAGGAGGCGCGCGAGTTTGTGATGAATCTCGTGCGTAGCGCCAACCTCGGCTGGTTCCGTCCGTTCAGCGAGGGTCGCCCGACGATTGTTCCCAACATCCACGGCGGCGCGGAATGGACCGGCGCGTGCGTGGACCCGACCAACGGCCGGCTCTACGTCAGCGCAAATGAACTGCCGTGGATCATCGCGGTGTTCCGCGACGATGAACCACCCTTCAACCCGAAGGCGACGCCAACAGAGGGCGAAAAGATTTTCCGCGCGATGTGCGCTGCGTGCCACGGCGAGGACCGCATCGGCAAAGGCATGGCGCCGCCGTTGCGCGGGTTGCGGCACCGGATGAAGGAGGACGACGTCGTGGCGCTGCTGAAGACCGGGCGCAATTCCATGCCCGCCGCGCCGGAGATGAGCGCCACGGATCAAAAGGCCTTGCTCGATTTTCTTTTTTTGCGCGACCGCGAATTGCCCGACGTCACAGGGAAGGAAGCGCGCCCGCGCTACAGTCACAACGGTTACCCCAAGCTGCTCGACCACGAGGAGTATCCCGGCTGCAAACCGCCGTGGGGCACGCTCAATTGCATCGACCTCAACACCGGCCGGCTACTGTGGAAAGTGCCGCTGGGCGAATACGCCGAGTTGACGCGGCAAGGCATTCCCAAGACGGGCACGGAAAACTTCGGCGGGGCCATCGTCACTGCGGGCGGGTTGGTCTTCTGCGCCGGGGCGCGCGACGAAAAAATCCGCGCGTTCGACGCCGACAGCGGCGCGGAGTTGTGGGAGGCGAAACTGCCCTGGGGTGGTTACGCGCCCCCCGCGACGTATGAAGTGGACGGACGGCAATTTGTCGTCATCGCCGCGACCGGCGGAGGCAAGCTCGGCACGCCGACCGGCGACGCCTGGATTGCCTTTGCGCTTCCGAAAAAATGAAAACGCGCCGCGCCTTCACGCTGGTGGAACTGCTCGTGGTGATCGCCATCATCGCCATCCTGGCGGGGCTGCTGCTGCCGGCGCTCTCCAAGGCGCGGAGCCGCGGCCAGCGCGCGGCGTGCCTCAACAACCTGAGGCAACTGCACCTCACGTTTCAGCTCTATGCGGGCGACCACGAGGGCGCGGTGCCGCTGGGTTATCGCGGCGGGCGCAAGCAATGGAACACGATGGTGTACAGCGGCAGCGCCAATCTCTTCGTGCTGTTCGGCAAACTGCACACCGCAAAGCATCTTGCCGAACCACGCATTCTTTACTGCCCGTCCGAAACCGCGCCCGATCAGTCGTTCAACACGCCCTCGAACCCGTGGCCGCCGGGAACGCCTGGGGTCAATGTGCAGGGCGGCTACGCCGGTCGTCCGGTCGTGGATTGGGCGATGAGCGACGCGCCACCGAACAAGGGAAGGCTGAAGGTGTTGGAAGGCGTCTCTGTGCTGGCGGATGGCTTGGGGTTGCACGAGAGCGTGAATTCACATCATCGCACCGGCATCA
>CALJZV010000058.1 GCA_937983475.1 uncultured Verrucomicrobiales bacterium | reverse complement strand
GCGCGGTCGCTGGCCCAAAGCAGGCCTTTATTCGCCATCAGGTCTGACAAATGGAGCGTCTTGCCGCCCTCTCCCGCGCAGGCGTCCCACCACGCTTCTCCGGGGCGCGGATGGCACACCAACCCGACGGCCTGTGACGCGATGTCCTGAATTTCAAATTCGCCCTTGGAAAACGCCTCGGTCCGAAACAGATCCTGTTTCCCGCGATATTCCAAGGCATCGGAAAGGTGAGTTGACGAAACACAATCGCCCAAAGCCGCAGCCAGTTCCTCGCGGCCACCGCGCTTGGCGCGCAGCCAAAGCCTGGGTTCCGCCTGGAGTGTCCAGGCCCATTCACTGGACACCGTCATCTGCTGTCCGGCCCATTCCGGAATTGAGCAGGCTTTTATTTCCTCATCGGAAAATGAAAGCGGATTGCGGGAAAAGGACTCGGCCAACTCCAGCGCGGCCTTGAGATTCTCCACGTGCGGTTCGGTTGAATCCAGCCAACCGCGCCAGCGGAAAAAATGAAACACCGCGCGGCTGACGTCGGCAGCCTCCGCGCGGGACAACCTAGCGTTTTTCAGTTCTCCGCGCAGCACCGCATCCGCAGGGTGTTCCCGCCTGGATTGCTTGATGACATGCGCGGCGATCTCCATGCAGCGACGGTTTACGGTGTGATGAGCAAAGGTCATTTTGCCGCATCATGCTTGTGCGAAAGGTGAAATGCCATTCATTAAAGGCAGACGCTGGAGCTTGAATTTTCCATCCGTCAGAGAACACTTGGCGTGGCCCATGAAAATCCCGGTCGGACTTTTGATTCTCTTTGTCGCGATAAAGTGCATTGCGGCCGACTGGGTGCGCGCGGGCTTGAGCAGCGACACGCCTGTCTGGGGCTTTCGCGGCGGATTGCAGTTCGCAATTTATCCGGCTGGCTTTCGTGGCGACAAAGGCGGGCCACGCGGATTAATTCGGCTTGGATACCCCGTGCTGGAGAATGAGAAATACGATCTGGTGAACTACATCGCGGTTGAGCCGGTTGTTGACGGCTTGAAAGGCTACAGCGAGTTGGAATCCAGCCACCTGGACAATGCGCAGGGCAAGCGTTTCTGGACAGGCGACTCCACAGGCCAAACCAACGGTACGCCATCACTTCATCCCGGGAAACTCTGGAAGCCCGAGCCGGGCGTGGAGCAACTGGATGTCACCCTGCGCCTGGAGAAATTCGACAACGACGCGCACCTCTACCTTGTGGTGTCCCAGCGCAGTGACCGGCCTGACGAAATCCAACTGGCCGTTTTCCCCGAGAAGAACAGCGCCGCGGTCGATTACTGCATTCTTACCGCGACGATGGGAAATTATGCCCGCGCTCGCCAACTTTGGCTGAAGGATCAGGTCATCAGCAGCCAGAAACTGTATCAGGATTACACGGGGACCGACTTTGCCGACCACACCCTTTATTCATTGAACCAATTGCACTTGACGCCGCAGGGCGAGGTGCTGGCGGCTTTGACAACGGACGAGGACAATCCTGCGGACGTCCGGCCTTTTCCAGGTTCAGGCCGATGGTATTACCGGGGGCAAAAAGTCACCCAGTATTGGAAAAAGGGCGCAGGCGCTTTCCGCGACGATCTCCATGTGGCCGTCAACGCCCGCTACGCATATTGGAAATCCAAGCAGCCCATACCCGGAGGTATCTCGTTCGAGAATTTTGAGATGCGGGAGCGGTTTTATCCGGGCCAGTCGTTCATTTTTGGCATCACACGGCGGACTGCGAAGGAATTAGGCTTTGATGCCGCCCCTGATTCGACACATTAACGCACCGGTTTATCACGACGAAGCCGAAAAAAATCGGCTATAATTATTCGAGCGTTCAGCACTTGTGCATCA
>CALJZV010000057.1 GCA_937983475.1 uncultured Verrucomicrobiales bacterium | reverse complement strand
AATTTTCAGACAGGCTCTTAAAAACCGCACCAACTGCGTTGACGAACCGGGTACTCATGCGAAAGTAACCGCCATTGACCTTATGGTTGCTTCCATGAAATACGCATTGCGATTGAGCCTGTTGGCCGCGCTGCTAGGGCTGGGCGTTTTGCCCCTGTCCGCCCAGCGCGTGCCTGTGATCGAGAAAACCCTCTCCAACGGCATGAGCCTGCTCATGGTGGTCCGCAAGGACGAGCCGATGATTGCCGGCGGCTGGGTGGCCCACGTCGGCAGCGCCAATGAGCAGCCGGGCATTACCGGCATCGCCCACCTGTTCGAGCACATGATGTTCAAGGGCACGCCGACCATTGGCACCAAGGATTACCAGCGCGACCTGGAGATCATCGCCGAGCAGGAGCGGGTGCGCGAACTGATGCGCCAGGAGGAGCGCAAAATCCGCGAGATGTACCGGCGCGGCGAAATTGACGACATCCTCAAGCCCGAAAACATGACACCCCGCTGGCGCGAGCTGGAAAAGGAATTTCAGTCTCTCATTGAGGCGCAGCGAAAAATCCTGGTGAAAAACGAGTTCGACAAGATTTACACCGCCAACGGCGGCTCCGGCATGAACGCCTTCACCAGCCCGGACATGACGGCCTATTTCATCACCGTTCCGGCCAACAAGCTGGAGCTGTGGATGTGGATGGAATCCGAGCGCCTGCTGCGCCCGGTGTTCCGGGAATTTTACGCCGAGCGCGACGTGGTGTTCGAGGAGCGGCGTATGCGGACCGAGTCCAAGCCGCTGGGCCGGTTTTACGAAATGTTCGAGGCGATGTTCTGGGAATCGCATCCTTATAATTGGCCGGTGATTGGCTGGCCGTCAGACATTCCAGCCATTTCCAAGGCGCAGGCCGACGAGTTTTACGGCACCTATTATGCCCCGCAGAACCTGACGACGATCCTGGTCGGTGACTTTGATCCGGAAAAGGCGGCGCAGCTTGCGGAAAAATATCTGGGACGGCTTCCCAAAAGCGACAAACCGCTCCCCGACGTGGTGACGCTGGAGATCCAGCAGACCGCGGAGAAGCGCCTGTACGGCGAGGCCGAAACCAATCCGCAGGCGGACATTGCCTGGCACACCGTTCCGTTCGGACACAAGGATTCCTACGCGTTGCAGGTACTGGGCCAGGTGCTCTCCACCCGCACCGGACGGCTTTACAAGGGCCTGGTGCTCGGTTCCAAGGTGGCCACCGACATTTGGGCACATCCCGATCATCGCAAGTGGGCCGGGCTGTTCAACGCCGGCGGCGAGGCCAAGGACAGCCACACGCCTCAGGAGGTCGAGTTGGCCATCTATAAGGAAATTGAAAAACTCAAGAACGAGGACATCCCTGCGGATGAACTGCAAAAAGTGAAGAACAACTTCGCGGCAAACGAGTACCGAAAACTCTCCTCCAACAACGCCATTCTGATGCAGTTGATCTTCAACGACGGCCTGGGCGATTGGCGGGAAATCAACGAGGCAGGACCAAAGATTCAGGCCGTCACCGCCGAGGATCTCCGGCGTGTGGCCAACCGTTATTTCACCAGGGAAAACCGCGCTGTCGCCATTTACACCCGCAAAACCGAAAAACCCGCCGCCACCCCAATGGCTCCCAAGAGCGAGGAGGCAAAATGACCCGTTATATTTTCTCAAAAGTTCAGATTGGACTGATTGTTTCGTCGCTGCTGGCGATGGCGTTCTCATCTCCCGTGCTCGCTCAGAAGGCGGATGCGATTCCCGACCGGCCGGAAAAACTTTCCTTTCCACCTCTGGAATATGAACCGCCCAATCCCAAGGATTATCGTGTGGCGCTCAAAAGCGGCCCGGTGGCCTACGTGGTGCCTGACCGCGAATTGCCCCTGGTGAACATTAACATCTATGTCCGCACCGGTGATTACGTTGCTCCTGACGGCAAGGAGGGTCTGCCCGGCATTGCGGGCCACCTGCTGGCGCGCGGCGGCACCAAATCCATGAGCGCCGAGGACCTGGAGGAGCGCCTGGCATTTTTGGCCGCGCAGCTCAATTCGGCGGTGGGCGACACGCAGGGAAGCGTGAGCCTGAACTTGCTGTCCAAGGATATCGACGAAGGCTTGAAGATTTTGCGCGACGTGCTCACCGAACCGCGCTTTCAGGAGGACCGGTTGACGCTGGCCAAGGCCAAGACGCTGCAATCCATTCGCGAGCGCAATGATGACTCCTCCAGCATTGAGGCGCGCGAGCGCGGCTTTTTGGCCTACGGCGAGCAGTTCTGGGTCAACCGCCACTCGACAGCCGGCTCGGTGGAAAGCATCACTCAGGCAGACCTGAAGGCGTTTCACGCCAATTGGTTTCACCCGGGAAATTTCATCGTGGCGGTCAACGGCGATTTTGATCGCGACGCGATGATTCAAAGGCTTGAAAAACTTTTTGCCAACTGGCCGTTTAAGGGCGAAACGCCGCCACCGGTTCCCACCAACACCACCTTCTCCAAGCCGGGCGTTTACATCGTGGACAAGGACGTCAACCAGGGACGTGTTTCCATCATGCTGCCGGGCATCACGCGGGAAGACCCCGATTACTTCGCGGCGGTCATCATGAACGACATTCTCGGGGGCGGCGGCTTCACTTCCCGCATCATGAACCGGGTTCGTTCGGACGAGGGGCTGGCCTACTCGGCCGGCTCAAGCCTGCCGGGCGGCGTGTATTATCCGCTGACCTTCACCGCCGGGTTCCAGACCAAGTCCCGCACGGTGCCCTACGCCATTTCGATCGTGCTGGAGGAGGTCAAGCGCATTACCGAGGAGCCGCCGACTGCTGAGGAGATCAACGTGAGCAAGCGTTCATTTATTGACCGGTTTCCAAGGACCTTCGCCACCAAGGGGCAGGTCGCAAACACCTTCGCGCAGGAGGAATTCACCAGCCGGTTCAAAAAGGATCCCGAATTCTGGAAACTCTACCGGCAACGGATTGACGCGGTGACGGCCGAGGACATTTTGCGCGTGGCCCGGCGCGTGCTGACGTCCCAAGAGCGGGTGATATTGATCGTTGGCCAGAAGGAGGAAATCCTCAAGGGCCATCCCAATCACGCCGTCTCGATCAATTCCTTCGGGACCATTGTGGACCAACCGCTGCGCGATCCGCTGACGATGAAGCCGTTGGTGAAATAAAAGCTACTTGCGGTAACTGGCCACCACCCAGTCGCTCAACACCTTGTCCGGAGACTCGATCACGTCCAAATCGAGCGTGAATTCCTGCTGGCCTGTGTTCTGGGCAATCAGCTTCAGGCCGAATTGAAAGTCCTTGAAGCGCGCAGCGCAAAAGTCGCGCACAGCCAGCGACTGCTCCATGGCCAGTTCCACCAGGCGGCGGGCGGCTTGGTCGGTGAAGCTGATTTTCAATTTGTGCTCATCCAGGAAGCGCTGTGCAAAATCATGCACCAATTGCAGGGCGACATTGCGTTCCTCCTTCTCATGCTCCGCCAAGAGCTTTTTCAGCTCCGCCTCCGGATTGTCCACCAGCTCGCGGGTCACGATAAAGCGCTTTACCTGCGTGGAGGGCAACTCGAATTTGAAGCCGCGGAAAATCCGTTCGCAAACGGTCATCAGGCCGCGGGCACCGGTTTGCTCGTCAATGGAGAGCTCGGCAATGCGCCTGAGGCCATCGTCGCGGAAGAGCACCTCGATGCCATAGGCCGAAAAGGTCTGCTCATACTGGCGAATAATGCTGCCCTCGCTGGTTTTAAGAATTTGAAACAGGTCGTCCACATTCAGCGGATGGCACACCACGCGCACTGGCAGGCGGCCGATGAATTCCGGCTCAAACCCAAAGTCTATGAAGTCGCGGGTCTGCGCCCAATCCAAGCCAGCGTCCTCGGTGGCCTCCTTTTGCTGAACGCCAGCGGCAAAGCCGATGGTGGCCTCGCGAAGACGCTTGCGCACAATTTTCTGCAAGCCGTCGAATGCGCCGCTGACAATGAATAAAATGTGGCGAGTGTTGATGGTGCTGGGGGATTTTTTGCCGCGCTGGCTGAGGTCCATCATGGCCTGGATCTGCCCGGCGATGTCCTGCGGCGAGCGTGCGGGCACCTCGGTCTCCTCCATGAGCTTGAGCAGATTGGTTTGCACGCCGCGACCGCTGACATCGCGCCCGCTTTGGTTGGAGGCGGCGGCAATCTTGTCAATTTCATCAATGTAAATGATGCCGTACTGGGCGCGCTCCACGTCGCCATCAGCAATGCGAACCAGTTCGCGGACCAGGTCCTCCACGTCCGCGCCGACGTAGCCGGTCTCGGAAAACTTCGTCGCGTCGGCCTTCACGAAGGGCACGCCAATCAAGTCGGCGGCGCAGCGGATGAGGTAAGTTTTTCCCACGCCGGTCGGGCCGATGAGCACGATATTTTGCTTGGCGTAGTTGGGCTGGTCCTTGCCCTCCTGAGCGAGCCGGACGTGATGGTAATGATCGCAAAGCGCCACGCTGAGGACTTTTTTGGCATCCTCCTGCTTGATGACAAACCGGTCGAGGTAGGTCTTCACGTCGCGCGGCTTTTTATCAAAGACAAAGGCGGGTGTGTCCTCCTCGGGCTGAACGGGAGCCTCGGGCACGCCGGCCGGAGCCTGGCGGGCGTACATATTGGGTCCGCCGGGAAAATGCTGTTTCATGAACTCCTGCAGCTGGCGTTGAAATTCCTCCGGCGATGGGGGGCCGTTAAATACGGTGTTGTGCATAAAATGAAAGTAGCCGACTTGCGAGAGGGCGCAATGCTGCCGCGGACATTTTGTTTTGGTCAGGCGTCCTTGTCGCCGGCGGTGATGAACCACGAATGCGGGGAGGTCATTGCCGCGCCGCTGGCGTGGAAGATTTGGAAGACAGTGACAGGTTGCCGGCGGAGGAAGCTCAATTTCCACAACGGGCGGGCATAGGAAGATTCCTCAATCAGCACGATGCGCACGGTAATTATTTCGGGACGATTAAGGGCTTCCTGCAAAAAAAGAGCCATGCAGGGCGAGATCAAACCAGGGTCGGCCACCAGAAAATCCCCAATCAGGAACATGCCGTTCTCCTCGGAAACCGAGCCGACGATAAAACCGACCAAACGATTGTCCTGATAAAATTTGCCGATGGTTGAGCGCTTGCCCGGTTGACGGAGATATCGCCACCGCATGGAGGGCACGCTGCGGTCATGCAAAATCATCCCGCTTTTGGGATAACCATCCCAGAATTCCTGGAATTCGGAGTCGAAATCAGCGACCAGCTCCAGCCGGATATTTCCGGGAATCTGCCGGGAAATCATCATTCGGGTAGCGGCCCGCAGCCCTGCTGAAACCAAGTTGGCAAGCGGACCCAGCTTGAAGCGGCTTTTGACCTTGGGCACGGGGCGGAGCACACAAACACGCGGAACCAGGTTGCCGACGGTTTGCCAGCCCGAGGATTGAAGCGCATGCGCGGCGGCTTTGTTGGGCATGACGAACGCGATGGAGATGTTGTTTTGGGCGATGTGACTGTTCATAAACTGAAACAGTTGGGCCGAAAGCCCTTCGCCCCGGTGCTCCTCATTGATGGAGATGTCTCCCAGAACCCCGAAGTAGCACCGCTTGTTGTCCACCATGTACGGACGGACAATGAGCGACGCCATCCCGACACAGCGCTCCTCGCTGTCCCGCATCCAGAAGACAATCGGCGGCGTCTCGGTGGGCTCTCCCAGATAGCGCCAGTCCAGATACTCGCGCGACTGCGCAACCGGACGATTGCGGTTGCGCACGCGGAGGATTTCCTCCTCGTGGCCCGCATAGCTGGTGACGGAAAACGCGTATGCGCTGGTTTTAATCATGACCTTGCCGCTGGCCAGCGTCCTTGACGGTAGGAGCCCGCCAAATAATGCCGGAAACCGCTCACAGACATCAGGTTTAGAAACACAAAGCCGGCGGGAATCGAAAACACCGCCAGCCTTGCCGATGCACAGAAAGCGCCAACCAAAGCGCAAAAATAAAAAAGGCATTGCGCCCCAAAAAGCAAACCGTAAAACCGGCTGCCGGCCAGCAGGGCATTGCTCAGCAAAAGGAGCACCATGAAGCCGGGAGCCGCCAGGCGCAAATATTTGTGTGACAACAACTGCCACCAGAGCCGGTGCCGCCAAGGCAGCAGCCATTGCGGATACCGGAAGAGCATTTGATAATTGCCCGCGAGCGTCCGCTGTTTACGCACTTTTTCGCGTTCCGGTTCCAGGGACTGAGGGTCGAATGCCACAGCAGAGGGATCAAAAAGAACCCGATACCCTTGTGCCGCGATGTCCATCGGTATGACCACGTCATCCAGCAACGTGTCTGCGGGAAGGTGGCGATACACGTTTCGCCGGATGGCGTACACGGCTCCGGTGCAACCCACGCTTGAATCGTATTTGGCCTCGGCATGCCGGATAAATTTTTCCAGGCGCCAATAGGCGTCCACCCCACCGCCGACCGAACTACCGGATTTTTCAATCATCAGGGCACCGCTGACCGCGCCCACCTCGGGGTGGGAAAACCAAGCCACCAGCTTCCGGATGGTGTCCGGCGCAAAGCGCTGGCGCACATCGCCAAACACGATGATGTCGCCCTTGGCGGCCGCCACGCCGTCGTTGAGGCATGCGGCCTTCCCGGTGCGGGGACGTTCAATGACGCGGATGCGGCCATCTGACAAGGATCGGGCGATTTCAGCCGTGTGATCGGTGGACCCGTCGGAAACGATGATGATTTCCATTGAATCGCCGGGGTAATCCGATTCGAGAAGATTGCGCAGCCGGGTTGTGATGCGCGCCTCCTCGTTGTAGGCGGCCAGAATTATTGAGATTCTGGGCGAGGTTTTCTGATTTCCGAGGTCAACCGCCTTGGGGAAGGCGCGGGCCAGAAAAGCAATCCACAGCGGATAACCGAAAAATGTGTAGGCCAAGGCAGCGAGGCTGAACCAAAATAAAAATGAAAGCAGGTCCTGAGGGTTCATCATGCTTCACATGTTGCGCAGGATGTAATCCCAGAATCGGATCACCGCGTAAAACAGCAGGTAATTTAACGCAAAATCGACCCATCGGTATTTCATCCAAGTGATGCCCGGGCCCGGATTCTCCTCAGCATAAGGCTCGCCCTTGGACAGTGGTCCGGGCAGCGCCGGCACTGTAATGGCTGCCTGTGAAATGGTGGCCTGATTAATGACCGCAGGGGCCATGCCTGCCGCAGCGGGCCGCAACCCGCCGATCGGGGCCGCAGCCAGCGAACCGATGGCTTCCTGGACGGTCTGATTGTCCTCTGCCGTTTCCGAAAGTGTCTTTCCGGACATCATCATGCGATGAAACGCCGCAATCGCGCCGCAGAACATGAAGTAATTGGCCCGGTACGCGAAGTCCACCATCCAAGAGGACACCATATAGGAAATAATCATCGAGAAAAGAATGCGCCGCACCCGCTCCTCGTCTGTATTGCGGGTCTTGGCCGACACCAGTGTGCGCAGGGCGCAATACAGATTGCCCAGGAACAGGAACAGCCCGACCTTGCCCAGTTCACAGCCGATTTGCACGTACGAGCTGTGGGCAGCTTTGTAGATTTTTGTCTCCCGGAACATGGTCGGAACAAAACGATCCTTGCCGACGCCCGTGAAATCGGTCTTGAGCTTATGCAGGCCGAACTTGAACGCGGCCAGACGGCCGAGAATGGCGTCATCTGTCCGGGCTTTTTGAATCTCCTGCATCCGGGGCAGGGATTTGAGCGCCCCCCATCCAACCGTCATCGCGCCCACAAGGATGAGAATTTGCACCACCTTGGGACGCCCAAACGAAAGTGCGGCCACCAACGTCGCAAAGCCCGACACAAACGCGCCCTTGGAAACCGTCAG
>CALJZV010000056.1 GCA_937983475.1 uncultured Verrucomicrobiales bacterium | reverse complement strand
GCGGAGGGGTATCCGACCGCGCGATCGGCCTTTCAGCTTGCGAGGAAATTAAGCGTCGAGACGCCGATTCTTGACGAGGTGCATGCCCTGCTTTACGAGGGCAAACACGCCCGGGAAGCCGTTCACGACCTCATGGCCCGCGACAGCAAGCCGGAGGTTTGACGTCGCCGACTTAACCATTTTGTTTCAACATTTGACGTCTGTTTTTTGCCCGCCATTTCTCTGATTTACACTTGAACTTACCGGCACATGGAAAACCAATGTCAGCCGTCCAAAACGCCGTTTTATCGCTGCTTGTAATATCCAAACAGTCCTCGTTTTGGAATCAGTCTCAGTGGGCTTGGCGTCGGGTGGAATCGCAAAAAAAACAGGAATATCAAGGCACCCTGATGAATTATTTGGAATATTTGAAATCGCTTCATCGCGCCACATTTCTTTCTCGGCAACGGTGCGAGGGTGCCCTCGATATTTCGGAAAGGTAATCCATTGAACACACCGTAAACTCAGAAGAACTTTTTGATCGCTGATTTTTCCGGGAACAATGATCGCACCTTGAAGCTTTTCTCCAAGCGTGACGGGTAAATTCAATTTAAGAACAGACCTGCGATACCGGAAGCCCATAAAGGCCAGAAACACTAAAACAACCTGAAGCGCGATTATGGCGATGCCCAACGCAGCAGCGCCAGGTCCTTCATTGAAACTGCCCCGTATTGAGCTCCAGAATGCGACAATCAATACCGACCAAAGTATAGCGAAGGATGACAACAGATATGGATATCCCTTTCCCTCCTCCACTATTTTAGAGATTTGAGGCGAGCCAAGAGAAGTTCCAGAATTTCTGGAGTGATGTTTATTTCGCCGTTGAATGTAGAAAGCTATGGTCACCAGAAACGCTGCAATAAAAAGGCAGGAAAATATTGTTTCAAGGTTTTCGATGTTTTTTAGAAATACCATGCTACTCAGGGCATCGATGGAACCAACGAGGCACCATTCACTCACAACTGCGCTTTGATCAGTTGCAGCA
>CALJZV010000055.1 GCA_937983475.1 uncultured Verrucomicrobiales bacterium | reverse complement strand
TTGGCGATGGTAATAACAGCCCGTTGTTCGATTTTGGCCACGGAAGGGTTGCTGGGGGCCCAAAGGATGTTTCCCTCCGCACCCGGGTGGAGGACCGTCTGGCCGTCAGTGGATTGAACCACCAGTTGCTGGCGCGCCGCCGGGCCGGTCAGGGTTAATTTATCCGGAAGCAATGTGATGCTTTGGCCGGCGCTGGCGGAAATCAGGCCTGAAAAAAATATCAGCAAAATGACGGCCATCAAACTTCGCATCGGGACGAGATTTTTCATGCAACAGCTGGCGGAAATTAAAACAGTTCATTGATCGGATGTGTGCCGAAATCCACAAGGGGGAAGGGGCGGGAAATGGGTGTCGAGTTCCAGTCCGAGCGACTTGTAGATCGTCGCCACGACTTGCGCGGGGTTCACGGGGCGCTCGGCGGGATAGGCGCCAATTTCATCGCTCTTGCCAACGACGCGCCCGCCTTTGACGCCGCCGCCTGCGAAGGAAATTGTCCAGCATTGCGGCCAATGATCGCGTCCACCGGCGGGGTTGATCTTGGGGGTTCGGCCAAATTCAGCCAGGCAGGCGACCATGGTTTTATCGAGCATGCCGCGTTGAACGAGGTCCTCCAACAGCGCGCTGTAGCCCTGGTCATACATGGGGGCGACGATCTCCTTCATCCCGGCGATAGACGTGAAGGGCTTGGAGCCGTGGATGTCCCAGGTGATTTCGTCAAAGACGGTGATGAATGTGTTGATCGTGACGAAACGCACGCCTGCTTCGACCAATCGACGCGCCAACAGGCAGCTTTGGCCAAACCGTGTCATGCCGTAGCGCTCGCGTACTTTCACCGGTTCCTTGGTGAGGTCGAATGCCTCGCGGGCTCTCGCGCTGGTCATCAGGCGGTAGGCCGAGGCGAAATTGGCGTCCATCAGCTCGGCATTGGGGCTGGTTTCAAATTTTTTTACGGTGTCATCCACCACCTGACGGAGAGTGCGGCGGCGTTCCAGACGCGCCTCGCCGATTTCAGCCGGAGGCAGGAGGTCGGGCACCTTGAAATCCTTGACCGATGGGTCGGCATTGAGAACGAACGGATCATAGGCTTTCCCAAGAAAGCCCGCGTCCTGTCCGTGCGGCAAGTTGCCGCCGGTTGGTCCCATCGGCTCCGGGAGGATGACATGCGCGGGCAGTTCGGTCCGGCGTCCTTTCAAAAACTCCAGCGCGCATCCGGCGTGGGGTGTGTTCACGCCGCCGGTGAATAGCCGGCCCGTCTGCATCATTTGATGGCCGGTGTCATGCACAGCGGCGGCGGTGTGATAGCAACTGCGAACCAGGGAAAACTTGTCCGCCAGCTTGGCATGCAGGGGGAGTATTTCTGAAAGCTGGATGTCAGGGTTGTTGGTGCGAATGGGCTTGAAGGGGCCGCGAATTTCGCGCGGGGCGTCGGGCTTCATGTCGAAGGTGTCCAACTGGCTGGGCGCGCCCAGGTTGAAAATCATGATGCACGACTTTTCGTTGTCGCCCTTGGGAACGGCGCCCATGGCTTGGAGGGCGGCCAATTTGGACATGCTCAGGCCGATTGCGCCCAGGGTGCCCACTTGAAGAAAATCGCGCCGGGTTACGCCGTCGCAGGTCGTAATCGAGCCTTTTCCGGATACTTTAAGCATAATCGTTCAGTGCGTTGCGGGGGCTCCTGAGAGATTACAGATATTTTTGTTTCCCGGGCAAACAATTTACAAGCCGTCCATTGAATTTCAAACCATGCCACGCATCGGGCTTTTGACGAGTCCGCCGACCTTTTACTTGTAACATTTCTAGTTGCGTTACGTCTGTTATCCCTAAGGAAAAGCACTTGGAGGAAATCCCATAGTGAAAGACGAGAATGCCAGTGATACGTTTAGGCGAATTGAAACAGTGAATTAAAGGGTTCCATGAAATATTTACTTTCCATTTTGATTGCGGGCGGTGTCGGCTTCGCCGCGGCCTATGTGGCGGTCTCCAACCGGGAATCTTCGGAGAGGCGCGAGGAAATCGCCCGATTGGAGGCCGAATGGCGGAAGGAAAAAGACGCGCTGGAGGCTGCCTTGCGCGAAGAGCAATCCAAGCCTGCAATGATTGAGCATGTGGAGCGGCAAGTGGCGGTTGCCGCGCGACGCGATCCCAAGGCCATCCTGGATAACTTGCTGACACTCAAGCCGGCGGCCGGGCATGCCCGCATTCGCACAATTCGTAAAATTGTTCACGAACTGGAGGATCTCGCAGAGTTGAACAACGCCGCGCTTCCGGCCATTCGGGAGTTTTTGGCTCAAAACTTTGATCTGGATTACGCCTCGGAGCGCGATCGAGGGGACGGTGAAGATCGTCGAGGATGGACGCCTCCTTGGCAGCGTTCGGCGCCGCCCACTGAATTCACCCTGCCGCCGTCACTGCGCATTGGCATTTTCGATGTTCTCAGAGACATTGGAACTGTCGAGGCGCAGGAAGTTTTGGCGGGAGTGCTGGAAAGCTCCGGGCGCGCTGTGGAGGTGGCTTATGTTACTCGTGCTTTGGAGGAAATTGCGCCCGGCAGATACCGCGAGGCGGCATTGGCCGCTGCAATTGATCTCCTGAAAAACCCCCTTCCCATTGACAACCCCAACCGGCTGGACGAGCAGGCCGAGGGTTATTTGTATGGCATCCTGGAGTTGTATAACGACCATTCGTTCGCGGGCGAAGCCAAGCGTCTGTTGGTGAGCGCCGAAGGCAGGGTTAACCGCAATGCCCAGCAATACCTGGTCAAAACCCAAGGGGAAAACGCCATTCCCATCTTTTACGAAGCTTATAAAAACAACGCGATTTCCAACACTTGGGACCGGGTTTCGGTGGCCAACCGGATTCTGGATTACGCGGGACAAAACGCCACGGCCAACGCGTTTCTGAGCGAAGTGGTTCATAATCCGGATATTGACTCTCGCATGCGCTCCTTTGCCGTGATGCGGTTGGCGGGCGGTTTTGGCGGCATGGAAAGCCCGACGGACCCCAACGTAATCCGCTCCCGGATTCAGGTGGTGGAGTCGCTGCGCCCCGGCATCGAAGACGAACGACTGAGCCAAACCTTGGATATCACTCAGCGGAACCTACAGAACCTTCTTGACGGCAAACCGGTGGAAAATCCTTGGAGCCGTGACCGGGAAGGCGACCGCCGTGACCGTGGCAGTGACCGACGTGGGCGACCGGACGGACAAAGCAACTAGCGTTGCGGGGTGATACCTGTTAATCCATTCGGGCATGAAATTTTCCCGAATCTGGCAGGTTCTTTTGATCGTCCTGGGCGTATTACTGAGTTTGTTTCCTCGTGAACTGACGGCGGCATCCCGTCCCAACATTGTCCTTATATTTTCTGATGACCAGGGGATGAATGACCTGAGTTGTTACGGCAGCGAAATCCCCACGCCCCACATAGATTCCATCGCCAAGAACGGAGCCAGGTTTGACGCTTTTTATGTCGCATCACCCATTTGCACGCCGTCACGCTTTGGCCTCTTGACCGGGCGCTTTCCCAACCGGTCGAAGGATCAGTTGATGAGCGCGCTCATGTACACCTTGGAACGGGACGACGCCCGCGGTATCCGCTCGGGCGAAACCACAATCGCCCAAGTGCTTCAAACCAGCGGTTACCGAACGGCTATCGTGGGCAAATGGCATCTTGGGCATGGCCTGCCTGAATTTTCACCCAACCTTCACGGCTTTGATTATTCCTATGGCACCACCGGCGGTTGCGTGGATTATTTTTCGTTGAAGTACGGTTACAAACCTGACTGGCACCGCAACTGGACTCAAATCGAGGAGGAGGGTTATTCGACCGATTTGTTAAGTGACGACGCAGTCCGTTACATTGATCGACAAAAGAAGGGCAATCCGTTTTTTTTATATTTGGCCTACACCGCGCCGCATTACGGCAAGGGCTGGGATGAGGAAAAGCAGGCGCTGACCAATATCCTTCAGGCCAAGAAAGAACGTCTGGAACAACTGAAACACATTTCCGATCCCAACCGCCGCGAATTTGCCGGCATGGTTTTGGCCATGGACGAAGGCGTTGGCCGGGTGCTGGAGGCGCTGCGCCGGAAAAAACTCGATCGCGACACTCTGGTGATATTCACCTGTGACAACGGCGGCGATCCGCGCTACGGAGGCAGCAATAAGCCGTTCCGGGGACGCAAGGCGCAGCTTTTCGAGGGCGGCATTCGGGTGCCTTGCCTTGCCCAGTGGACGGGAAAAATCAAAGCCGGCAGCGTGATTCAGGAACCGGTGACTGCGCTGGATTTGTTTCCCACTTTCTGCGAATTGGCCGGTGTGAAAACCGCCCGATTTGCTCTGGATGGCGACAGCATTGCAGCGCTGCTACTGAAAGGAAAGCCCCTGCCCGAGCGCGATCTGTTCTGGCAGTTGCCAACCGCCGACGCCCTGAGGCGAGGTTCATGGAAGTATGTTCGCGTTTTAAAGGATGAAATGCTTTTCAATATGGACTCCGACCCTTCCGAAACCCAGAACCTGGCCGCAGAAAAGCCTGAACTGTTGCAACGCCTGAAGGCGGCTCAGGCCTCGATTGCTGCCGGGTTACACCAATAGGCTCCAAACTTTTTCGAGGAGCGCTAGGGCTCCAACACCCGGAAAAATCGTTGGGGAAAATTGACCGCGTCCTCAAGAAACATCAGCCCGTTGGTGAGGGTGAGTTGATTTGTCAAAGGTGTCCAGTGTAGCAGGTTGGTGCTGGCTTGGACGATGAACCCGGCCAGTTGATTGGAAGTGAGCGGTTGGCCGTCGGCGTCCCCGAACGTGAGCTTTAGAAAATCTCCCGTGATTTCGGGCGTGTTCAACTGCTGGGGCATCAGGATGCGCAGCATGGCATTGCTGCTGATTACTTGGCCAAATGTGTTCGTAACGGTCACCGAATAAGCTCCGGCGGTGGCGCGTTGCATGTTCGTCAGCGTGAGCGTGGAATTGGTCGCGCCATTTACAGGAACGCCATCTTTTTTCCACAGGTAATTAAAAGGAGGATTCCCAGAAGTGTTGATCGAAAGAATGGCGGTGCTTCCGGGGCTGAGCCACTGGCTTTGAGGGTGCGTTGTGATGGCCAGTGGCGAACGGTAAATGTGGAGTTTTTGTCCCGAGGCAAAGCCGAGTTTTGAATTCAAAAACCGAATGCGGTTAATGCTGCGCGAGTTGCTGTAGCCCGCCAGCGACCAGGTGGCGCCGCCGTCGGTGGTGTGCAGAAAATTGGTTGGCGATGTGTTCGAGGACCCGCCAAGCCAGCCCTCTGTTTCGCTTGCGAAACCCACGCTTTGCAGGAAAAAAGAGCTGGCTCCGATAGCTGATAGCGGGATTGCATTGGAAGTCCATGTCGCCCCACCATCCACGGTCTTGAAAAAGACCACGTTGCTGTAGCTGCCATTTTGCTGAAGGGTCGCATATCCCACGTTGCGACTGGGCCACGACATCTTCCAAAAGTAGGAGCAGGCGACCGAACTGGTTGCCACCAAACTCCAGGAGAGGCCGGCATTGGTCGTCCGCGCGATGGCTCCCTGATAAAAACCCGCGCAGTTGGTGGAGTAGGGATTGTTATCCATGCCGACCACGTAGCCGTTTGTGGCATCGTGAAAATAGACATCCATGATGCCGTTCATCACCCCCAGTTGCGTTAGGCTGACGACGCTCCAGTTAGTGCCGCCATCCGCGCTCTTAATAAAATGAGCCGGACCGCGCACGCGGCCGGCGGCGAAAATGTGTTTTTCATCCAGCACCTGAAGCGCGCAGAGCCCCTTGACGCCGGCTTCCGCCAAACCAGGAACCGCATTCCAGGATTCGCCGCCATCGAGGGTTTGATACATCACGTTGGTGTCGGTCACCGTTGAATCATAGGATCCTACGCCAAGATTGCCTGCCCAGCCACGAGTCGGCGACGCGAAGCCGATGCACCGAAAATGCGTGCCGGTTTTTTGCAGCTTCTGCACCCAGGTTTCCCCACCGTCGGTGGTGCGGTGAATAAGTCCGTTGCCGCGCACCGCGAAACCGGTGTTTTCATCGGCAAAATTAATGTCGTCATGGCGCACCGTTCCACTGGGAGATGAGGAGAACTGCATCCAGACGGGCGGAAGATCCGCAGGAGCATTCCAAAGGCCTGCAATCAGGCAGAAGAAGATAAAGCAGGGCTTCATTAATTCATCAGTTCAGTTGCACCAGGCGGTAGAAGCGTTGCATCACGCCGATGACATTGTTGGTGATGGAAAGAGTTCCTCCCGGGGCAACTGTGTCCGAACCCAGCGGTGTCCAGCTTGGCGCACTTAAATCGTTTTTATATTCCACGCGGTATGTTTTTCCGGGAAAGGTCTGCCACGTCAGAACAGCCTGGTTGTTGGCCACGGTGGCGGTGGTGGACTTGGGCGGCGCGACGAGAATGATGTTGAACGTCCTGGTGTCGCTCATTGGCGGACTGCCATTGTCGGTCACGCGAACGGTGACGGAGTTTGTGGTTGTCACGCCGGTTTGGGGCGCCGCCCAGCTAAACACTCCCGTGGCGGGATGAATCGAGGCCCCGGCGGGCGCGCCAGGATCGAGGCTGTAGGTCAGTGCATTGGGCTGAACCATGTAAAAATGATCGAGAAAAATATTGTTTGTTCCGGCGCCAGATGCGGGAACCAAGGCAATATGCTCTAAAACACCTTTGTCCGTAGGCGAAAACAATGTCCCGTCGCCTGTGAAGGAAATAAGCGGCTCGCTTGGCAGGTCAAACATCAGGTTTGTCCACACATTCGCCGGAACCGTCCGCACGGCGTGAGGCATGTTGCCGGACTTGTTGGTGGCGCCGATGAATTCGATGGTGCCGCTTGTGCCGCCGTCTGCTCCGATGGCTGCTGAAGACCCGGTTTCGCGCACGCCTAAAGCGACTTTGATCGATTTGTCAGCATGGATGGAAAAGTAAAACTGCTGTTTAAAATGAACAGTTGGGTTGGCAGAACTTGCCGCCGCCGCGGTGGTGAGCCGCAGCCACGGGTCGGTAGTGCCTGACTTGAAACTCCAGCTTACTGCAAGCGCCCGGCTGCTTGAATTGCCATTGGTGGGAAATGAATCAGTCACGGCGGAGGAGTTAGGCGAGGCATCTAGAAAGCTCCCGGTGGTGCCCGAATAACTGGGCTGCCGGAACAAAACATTCGCCGTGCCGCTCGGGTGGGCTTCAAAGTCGGCAATGAGGCTCACGATGCCCGCTCCCGAATCGGACGCTGCCGCCGAAAAGTTCAGGGACCCTCCTGCGTTGACGGTCTTGTCCGCGATGGCCGACAACGATGGGGCGCTGTTGTGTGTTGTGGCGTGAGCGGGGTTGGAGTAGGTGGAGTTGCCGTTGGCATGGTAGGCGCGGACGCGGAAAAAATAGGTGCTGGAATGCAGCAGTCCGGAATTGGTGTAGGTCGTGACATTGAGACCTGCGGTGGCAACCAGACTCCAGGGGCCACCGGGAGACTGTGCTCGCTCGATGCGAAAGCCGGTTTCATTTGTGGCATTGTCAGTCCAGTTCAATCCTATTTGATTGGTCGAAAGCGCTGTGGCGACAAGCGTTGATGGCGCATCCGGCAGGTTGCTGGTGCAGTTGGTTGTGGGGGTGCCGGTGCCTTGGTTGACCCACCAACTGGTCGGACCACTACAGTTGCCTGCGAACGGATCATCTGCCACGTAACTGGAGCCGTTCCATTTGCGCGGCTCAAAATGCAGATGCAATCCCGAGGAATTTCCCGATGTGCCGACCCCGCCAATCAATTCGCCGCAGGCAATGGCAGAACCCACGGATTTGGCGGCAACAGTGCCGTTTTCCATGTGGCCATAATAGGTGCGGAAGCCGTCGGCGTGACCGAGCCGGACATAATTGCCAAAACCGCCGCCGTCGTTGTTGCCTATGTAGCCGTCGCCGAAACCGTCAATCTTGTATTCCAGAGTTCCACTGGCTGCGGCGTAAATCGCTTTGCCTCTTGGCCCGCCCGAGAAGTCAGTGCCCCGGTGTCCGTCGTAAGTGGCCGTTCCGCATTTCCAGTCCTGGCGCCCTGAAGTCGGATCGTGATCGTAATAATAATGAGTGGTTGTGTCCGCGGCCAACGGCAGGCGGAAGCGAACTTGTGCTTGAGCGGAACAGGCGGTGGTGAGGCAAATAACAAAGGCAGCTAAAAGTATCGTGCGGGCAAACTCGGATTGAAAACGGCGAATCATTTAAGGACTGACTGTATTCTAGCACACGGTTCAACGAAAAGTTAATCCAACTGTACAAGGCGATAATAGCGCTGGTTGATTCCACTGGTGATGTTGGTGATGGACAGGATGCTGCTTGTGGCAACCAAGTCGCTTCCCATTGTGGTCCAGGCTGCCTCGTTAAGATGGTTTTTGAATTGGACGCGGTAGGTTTTCCCGGGAAACGCGCTCCAGTTCATAATCGCCTGTTCAGGTGTGGCATTGACCGAAGAGGCGCGTGGCGGCGCGACGACGACAATGGAAACGGATTGGAAATCGCTCATGGTAGGAGTCCCGTTGTCGGTGACTCTTATGGTCAACACGTTAGTGTAATGTTCGACGGATGGCGGAGTCGTCCAGGTCAAGACGCCGTTTGCAGGGTCAACGGTAGCCGACGCAGGAGCATCGGGGTCTAAAGAAAATGTCAGAGTATTGATGGGCCAATCCGGATCGGTTGCCGAGTTGGTGAAAATCAATGTGTTTCCGGCATTGACGGTGCGGTTTGCGACGGAAGCGAGAACTGGCGGGCGGTTTATTTCACTGACGGTAACCGTGAACGTGTTGGTGGCAGCCAACGAGGGGTTCCCGTTTTTTACGACTCGCACTGAGACTGGATACGCGGCCGGCCCCTGCATTTCTGTCGGAGACCAAGTGATTTCGCCAGACGTGGAGTCAATGGTCATACCTGCCGGCGCGTTTGCCAGGTTGTAGGTGAATGTGGTGGCGGGAATTACGGCGAAATCGTCCAGGTAAAGATTATGCGTGCCAAAATTATCTGATGGGAGAATGGCCAGATGCTCCAAAACTCCCTTGCCTGTGGAGGATTCCAGCACGCTGTTGCCCGTGAAAGCTGTGACAGGTTCCTGTGGAAAATTGAACTGCACCGTGGTCCAGCGTCCCTTGGGAATGGTTCGCGCCGGCTGGGGCGTTCCGGAAAGACTGTTTGTGACGCCGATGAATTCGATGGCGCCGCTGGCGCCTCCATTGCCGCCAATGGCAGCAGTGGTGCTGGTTTCCCGAAGGCCTATTCCCAGTCGAATGTCCTGGTCGGAATAAACCTTGAACCTCAGTGCCTGGGTGAAATCCACAGTCGGATTGGGAAGCGATGTCACGGTGGAAGTCGTCAGGCGCAGCCAATGATTGGTTGTGGCGGATTTGAAACTCCAGGCAGAGTGCAATACGCGGCTGCTGGAGTTGCCCGAGGGAAACAAACTGCTGACCAGAGTCGAGTCAGGACTTGCATCCAAGTAAGCCGTGGTGGTGGAAGAAAATCGCGGACGATTGAACAGGACCGAGTTTTGTCCGCTCGCATAAGTTTCAAAATCGGCGATTACCTGGCCCGCTTGAGGATCAAATGCGAAAATTTGGAATCGAAGCGCAACTTCCTCATTGATTGTCAGGTTGGGAATGGCATTCAAAGCCGGAGGTGTATCCGCACCGGGCAAAACCTCCACGCCGCTGCATTTGGCTTCGTTGGACGCGCCCTTGGCAAATTGGACCGTGATTTGCCCTGAACCGCTGGCCATGGTGGAAAAATCGCGCGTCACGGCCCGGAATTTGCCGCCGGCCACAGCGAAGGTGTCGAAATTGGTCAACACCTGGGAGCCGTTGATGGACACATGGAACTGCCGCTGGCCGGCGGCCGATACCGAGGGCGATATTTCGGCAAAATGTAACCGCACTGAGTAGGCGTTGTTGGGCAGGAGGCTGCCGAGGTTGTATGTGAAATTGCCCCAGCGCTCGGACTGATAAACGGCTTGGGGCGCGGCATTGGAGGCCGCGCTGGTATCAATGGCGTTGGTGACAGAAAACGTATTCGTGGAGCCGGAGAAAAAGTTATCGGCGGCAAAAGGTGCGGATGCATTTCCTCCTGAGTTCAGCGCGTAGCCTGTGGTCATTACATTGAAGGGAACCGTCAGTGAATTATTGCTTTCGTCGCCTTCGGCAAAGCGATTCACATCGTCCACCGTCGCGGTGACAGTGTGCGCGCCCGGGGTGGCAATCCAATAATTGGTTCCGCCGGGCCCGCTATCAGCGGCGAGGGTGACGCTGTTGCCGGCGGCGAGTGAGGACGAATAATTTCCTGACCAGGATACCACGCTGCTGCCGTCCACGCTGAACCCAACGCCGATAATTGTTCCGGCTGGGGTGGGTGCGCTGCCTTGGTTTTTGACCGTGGCGCTGAACACCACATTGCTTCCCGGATAGGGATGGGAGGGGGACCAGGAAATGGCTGTCACCACGACGTCGGGCAAACCCTGGGTGGGCGTAGCTGAAGCCTGGTTCGAATCGGGCCCTTCGCCGATGACGTTTACACCTGAAACGCGATAAAAATACGTGGTGCCGGGCGTGAAGGAGGTGTTCATGAACGAAGTGCCGTTAATGTTTGAGGCGATGAGCGAGTAGGGGCCGCCATTGGTGGTGGAGCGTTTGATGTTGTAGCTGGAAGCGGACAGTGCGGGACTCCAATTCAATGTAACGCGGCCAGGACCAACCGAAGCCGTCAGGTTGGATGGAGCCGGGGGCGCGTTGGTTGGCGCCGAGTTAGTGGGCCACCGGTAGCCTTGCGCCACCGATGCATCGAGGTCGCTCATGATTTGCACCTTGTAAGGATTGGATGCCCCGTCAATGTTCCATCCGTCGCAAAAGGCGCACCAGCGGTACAGGTTCACGCAGCGAAAAACCGGTTTGCCGGAGGAAGTCGCCTGTTGGTTATAACGGTCTATTTCGGCGTACATTTCCTGCATCCAACCTGACTCGTAATGCTTGGAAGGATCCTCCGGATGGCCGCCTTTGAAATAGAACATGCCGTTGCACTCGGTGGCATAGAGGGGCAGGTGATAGAGCGAAGCAGGAATGCCCAGGTCCACCCAGTCCTTGTAGGAATAAAAGCTCCAGTAAAGATTTTGGCCTCCAGCGTTAATTTTCTGCGTGGAATGAATGTCGGCGTAGGCGTAGCCGCGCGAGCCGATATGCAGCGAAATGCCATCCAGCGGGCCGCTCGCTGCAATGGCCGTGAGCATTTGGTTTAGGTATTGCACCCAGTTGATGGGCATGCCGTCGTGGGGATAATTCTGGCCGCCCACGTTTTGCAAACCGGAGCCGTAGGGACCGGCCCAGGGAGCAAGAGCCTGGGGCAGGATCTTGTCATTGGGACGGACCGCTCGGATGGCGTTGTAAACCTTGCGGTACAGGGTTGCGTAATCCTGGGGCGAGATATAATTAAACCGCGCGCCGTCAAACGGCCACTCGGACGCCAGATTGGTTTCGTTGGCAATCAGCCAGATATTGCATCCGGTTGAATTGGCCACAAACTTTGCGCAACGGGCCGCAAAATCATCCCATTTAGCCGGCACAGGAATGGTGCCATCGGGGTAGTAACCGTAGTTGATTCTGCAAATGACGGTATGGCCCCGACTGGACACAGTGGTGAAGCTGGCTCCCGATTGGTCGTTGGGGTTGGCCCCAACCGCGACGGTGGCGGTGACCCAGCCACGAGTGTTGCCGTTTTCTATCTTTGTTAGAAATTCGCCTGGAAACGGTTCGTGATCATGAATTCCGTAAATGCTCGGCGCCTCAGTTGCGTTAAGGCAAACAGCGGCCCAAGCCAGCATCAGCACGAGCATGTGCAGCTCCTTTAAGAAAACAATCTTCATGAAACCTGGGTCCCGCATTATAGCCCAGCAGGTGCCTTTGGGAATTGGATTCCAAAAAAGAGTTCATTTTACCCCAGGGAAGCTATATAGCGGTGGCAGTGTCACTGGCGCGTTGAAAATCCCTGGCGCACGATTGCACCCGGATGAAAGACATTTTCCTCAAATATATTCCTTGGGCATGGATAGGATTTGGAGGTGCCTTATACTTCGTTATTGGCTGGCTTGGGTATGCGCTGGCCAAGTCAAATCCTGCCGATGTCTTTGAATTATTTGGGGTTTTCATGGTGGTTTTGTTCCTTGCCGGAGCCACGCTGGTGCTGGCTGCCCGAAATCGCGCAAAGGCAGAACAAATTTTGAAAAGCAGTGAGGCGCGTTACCGATCATTGGTGGCTGCCAGTGCCCAGGTCATCTGGACAATCGACGGACGGGGAATTATCGCAGAGGATTCGCCGACGTGGAGGGGATTTACCGGTCAAAGCCGGGAGGCGTTTTTTGGAAATGGTTGGATGGCAATGATTCATCCGGACGACCAAGCCCGTATCGCCAGAAAATGGGATCTATCCTCAACTGAAAAGGTGCCCTGTGAGGCCGAATTCCGGCTTCGGACAGGCGATGGTTCTTATCGCGACGTCTTCATCCGGGTGGTCCCTGTGCTTGATGCAAGCGGAGAAGTGGTCGAGTGGATTGGAGCCTTGAGGGATATTACAGAAAAAAAACAGGCGGAGCGGCAGAATGACATTTTGCTTAACCTTACAAGGGGATTGAACGGCGCCACGTCGCCGCGCGAGGCTGGCCGCATAATTGTTGGATTGGCCAATCGCCTTTTTGGCTGGGATGCCTGCGCGGTTTATCACTGGGATCGTGAGAACGACGCCATGTTCACCGTGATCAACATGGACACCATCAACGGAGAAGTAAAAGACGTCTCGCCGTTATACAAAGGAAACACGCCTTCGGAATTGGCGCGGCAAATATTGCGGGATGGCACCAGACTGGTTTTGCGCGACAAGCCGGAGTTTTTTTCTGGAGGCGAAGCTTTTGGTGATAAAAGCCGCCCCTCGCTGTCGCTGATGTTTGCGCCCATCAGGCATGGCGAACGTGTTCTTGGGTTTTTAAGCATTCAGAGTTATTCGCCCTATGCCTATTCGGAGGAGCACCTGGCTTTGTTGCAGGTGCTTGCGGACTTTTGTGGTGGCGCACTGGAGCGCATTCATGCAACCGAGGCGCTCCGCAAGGCAGAGGAACAATTACGAGGTTATGCCCAGGATTTGGAGCGGCGCGTGGCAGAGAGAACTGACGAGCTTAAGGAAACGATTTCGTCGCTGGAAAGTTTTTGTTACACCATCGCCCACGACTTGCGCGCCCCTTTGCGCGGAGTGCAAGGATTTGCCGCCGTCTTGCTGGAGGATTACGGATCAAGTTTGGATGCCAATGGCAAGGATTTATGCCGACGGCTTAATGATAGCGCCAGCCGGATGGACGCACTGATTCAGGACTTGTTGACCTACGGACATCTTGCCCATAAGGAATTGCCTTTGGGCGCGGTTAATTTAGACAGGCTGGTTGACCGGATTGTTGAGCAAATAGCCGGTGGAGCGCGAAATGATCTCGCCACCAGACTGGAGGTGCGTCATCCATTTCCGACGGTAGTCGGAAACGAAGTGGTTTTGGAGCAAGTGATCGGAAATCTCATTTCAAATGCCCGAAAATTTGTCCGTGAGGATTTAACCCCGCAGATCAAGATTTGGGCTGAATGTGATGGCGCCAACGTCAGGCTTTTTGTGCAGGATAACGGCATCGGCATCGCTCCGGAGCATCAGGAGCGCATATTCAAAGTATTTGAGCGATTGCACACCGCCTCCGAGTATCCCGGGACGGGCATTGGCTTGGCAATTGTTCGTAAGGGAGTGGAAAGAATGGGCGGAAGTGTTGGTTTGGAGTCCAACTTAGGTCAGGGCAGCGTGTTCCGGATTGACTTGCCGAAGGCCCACCAAAGCACACAAGATTGAACTGCACTCTAATAACTGGAATTCAGTCGGGCTTGGAACCAGGCTTAAGGCAGCGCTTCCAATAGTCATTGACTACCTGCACCAACGCATGAAGGTCTCCCGGCACGGAGGGCTTGGCGAAATAGGAATTGGCGCCGAGTTCGTAGGCCCGGGCGATGTCATCGGGCACCTTGGAGGAGCTTAAAATCAACGTGGGAATGACGCGCAAGTCGGGATTGTTTTTTATCGAGGCCAACACCTGAAGCCCATCCAAGCGGGGCATTTTCAAGTCTAAAATAATTGCTCCAGGACGAGGATACTTTGTTCTGTCTGCATATTTGCCGGACCCGGCCAAATACGCCAATGCCGCTTCGCCATCCGTGACGACCTGCAATGGATATTGAACGCCGGTCTTTTCCAAAGCGCGCCTGAAAAGCAGCACGTCGTCGGCTTCATCTTCCACGAGAAGGATGGTGAGTGGCTCCATGGACTTCATTTGAAGCGGACAAAAAAACAGGGCTTCCAATCGAAAATCAATCGGGGAAGCCCTGAAATAGTTAGCCAATTTTCCCCCAAAGCCATTCAGGCTCAGATGGAAACGGCGGTATCGGTGTCCCGAACGTGCAGGTATTCCAAAATACGTGCCACGGCTTCGGAAGGGGACATCTGATCGGTGCGCAATTCAAGCTCGGGCTTTTCCGGCGACTCGTAAGGCGCGGAAACCCCCGTGAAATCCTTGATTTCATTGGCGCGCGCCTTGGCGTAAAGCCCCTTGGGATCGCGCTCCTCGCATACTTCCAGCGGCGCATTGACAAACACTTCAATAAATTCTCCGGACTTGACCATCTTGCGGACCAGTTCGCGATCGGAACGATAGGGCGAAATGAACGCCGTGATGCAGATGATGCCCGCATCGGCGAACAGCTTGGCCACTTCGCCCACGCGCCGGATGTTTTCCTGACGGTCCTTTGGGGAAAATCCGAGGTCCGAGCAAAGACCGTGACGCACATTGTCGCCGTCAAGGATATAGGCGTGCTTGCCGAGGTTGAACAATTCCCTCTCCAACTCGATTGAAATCGTGGATTTGCCGGAGCCGGAAAGCCCGGTCAACCAGACGACACAGCCGGAATGGCCGTTGCGCAACGACCGTTGGGCGGCGTTCACTTTGCCTTGAGACCAGTAAATGTTGTCGCTTTTGTGCAACGCATCGGACGTGCGGCGGGGATAATTATCCGCAACAATAATGCCGCCTCCGGAAACATCGAACCCGTCCACGATGACAAACCGTCCCGTGGCAATGATTTCCGAATGCGCGTCAAAGGCCACCGGACGCTTGGTGCGCAGTGTCAATTCGGCAACCTCATGGCGGCCGACGCACTGCTCCTTGCCTTCGCGATGGATGGTTTCCAGCGTGGAGGCATCAATGATCTTCTCGATGGATTCAATTTCGCACTCCAATTCCTGCGTGGTGAGCTTGAGCTTGTAGGGCTTGCCTTTCTTGAAGGGATTGCGTCCCAGCCAGAACAGGCGCGCTTTAAATCGAGTCAACTCATACGGCGGCGCGGTTTCCAGAGCGGCAACGGCGCCGCGCTCGACGAAAATCTGCTCCGTCAGCGTGATGCCAACGGATTCCCCGGCGGTGGCCGAATCGGACTTCGGCGCGCTCCAGCGTTCGATGCTCTTGACGGTGCTGACTTTGTTGCTCGGGGCGAAAAGGAGCCGGTCCCCGACCTTGATCGAGCCCGATTCTACGCGGCCCGCAAGAATTCGGCGTTCGTCAAAGCGATAGACATCCTGAATCGGAAACCGCAGCGGTTGATCTTTAGGCAATTCTGACACGTTAAATTCATCCAGCGTTTCCAAAACCGTGGGGCCATTCCACCACGGCATCCGTTCGCTCCGGCCAGCGATGTTCTGCCCGTGATACGCTGAAATGGGGATGAACAGCTTGGGCGTCATACCGAGGGTTTTCAAAAACGCCCTGTAATCCTTTTCAATTTGGTCAAAGCGTTCCTGAGAGTAATTGACCAGGTCCATCTTGTTGACCAACACGGCAATCTGGCGAATGCCCAATAAGTTGAGCAGGTAACCGTGGCGTCGAGAGTTCTCCTGGATGCCTTCGTTTGCGTCAATGAGCAATAGGGCGGCCTCGGCGTTGGCGGCTCCGGTAACCATGTTTTTGAGGAACTCCTTGTGGCCGGGGGCATCAATGATGACATACTGGCGTTTTTTGGTGTGAAACCAGATTTGCGTAGTGTCGATCGTGATGTTCTGGTCGCGTTCGGACTGGAGGGCGTCCATTAAGTTGGCCCACTCGAACGGCACGCCCCGGCGCTCGGCGATTTTCTGAAGCTGCTCAAGTTTGCCCTCGGGCAATGACCCGGTGTCATGAAAAAGCCGTCCGACAAACGTGGACTTGCCGTGGTCCACATGTCCGACAATCACGATTTTCAACTGTTCGGTGGGTGCTGACGTTGTGTTCATACAAATCGAATTTTGATATCTGATATGGCTGTGTCTCTGTGGTGAATCACATGTAGCCGTCGCGCCTTAATTTCTCGAAGGCAACCTCGCTCTCCTTGTCCTGGGCGAGGCCGGCGCGCTCGGGTGACTTGGTGACGCGCAATTCCTCGATGATTTCGCGCACAGTCCTGGCTTGGGACTGGATGGGAAACGTGCAGGGATAGCAGCCAATGGAGCGGTAACGCTCGTTTTTGTCATTGGCGAAATATAGCGGAATGATCGGGATGTTTTCGCGCTCGATGTATTCCCAGATGTTCAACTCCGTCCAGTGGAGCAGGGGATGAATGCGGATGTGCGCGCCCTTGTCGAAATCGGTTTTGAACTGGTCCCACAGCTCGGGGGGTTGGTCCTCGACGTTCTACTCCATGTTTTTATCGCGCGGTGAAAAGTAGCGCTCTTTGGCCCGTGTCGGCTCCTCGTCGCGTCGAACACCGACGATGACGCCAGTGTAATTGTTCTTTTCCAGCACGGACTTGAGGGCGTCCTTTTTGAGGGTGCCGCAGCATTCGACGCGCGTGGCCTTGCCGTTGGGAAAGGTGACGCCGCTGCTGAGCGCCTCGGTGTTTTTTCCAACAACCAGTTGCAGGCCCCACTCCTTCACCAGCTTGTCCCGGAATTCAATCATGGACGGGATCTTGTAGGTGGTATCGACATGCACAAGGGGGAAGGGGACATGGCCGAAGAATGCCTTGCGCGCCAGCCAGAGCAGCACGCTGGAGTCCTTGCCGATGCTCCAAAGCATGGCGAGGTTCTCGAACTTGGTGAACGCCTCTCGCATGATGTAGATGCTCTGGTTTTCCAATTTTGACAGATAATCCATAGATTTCGGGTCGTTGCTTGGTTGTTAAATCAGATTTGAAAATCAATTTTTTTGGACATGAAGGTGTGGATGCCGCACTCCACTTTCTTGAAGCCGATCCAGCGTCCGGCCCGCTCGTCCTCGCCGTCGGCTGTCCTGCGCGTGCAAGGCTGGCACCCGATGGAGCGATACCCCAGATCATGAAGCGGGTTGTAGGGAATTTTATTTTCGCGGATATAATTCCACACATTCTCCCGTGACCAGTTAGCCATGGGGTTTAACTTCACGATGTCGCGCCCGGAGGCTTCGTCGAAGGCGTAAAGTTCGATGACGCCGATGCCAGAGCGGGAGTCGGATTGCTGGCGACGCAAGCCGGTGATCCAGCAGTCCAATTCGGACAGTTTGCCCCGTAGCGGAAACACCTTGCGAAAGGTGCAGCACAGGTCGGGGTTGCGATTCCAAAGTTCCGGCCCTTGGGCTTCATTTTGTTGCTCAACGGTGATGTCGGGATGAAGCGCCTCAATCTGGAACCCGAAAAACTCCTCCAACCGGGTTTTTAGTTCCAGCGTTTCCGGAAACAGCAAGCCGGTGTCCAGAGTGAACACCGGGAAGTTCAGCCCCTTTTGGCGGGCCAGGTGAATCATCACCAGGCCGGCTCCCTGGAAGCTGGTGCCGATGGCCGCGCGGGTGCCAAAGCGTTTCCAAGCCCAATCCAGCACATCCTCGGTTGTCATCTGGCCGAACTGGGTATCCAGTTGGCGGATGATCGAGGGGGTGAGCGTCTCATCCCGCGGCATTTGATCTGCGGGAGTTGTATTGGAAACAGCGGTGATCAAATCTAAGGACGGTTATATTTTCTAGGCAGTTGCGGCGGCGGCTTCTTCTTTCCAGAGTACACGCTCGCACCAATCGCCAAACCGCTCGCCCCCCTGGCGTTCCTTCGCGTAGCGTGAAAGGACAGGGCGCAGTTCGTTGGTGATTTCCTCGGTCTTGATGCTTTCCTTCCAGAGCCGGTTGAGCCGGGTGCTGGATTCATTGCCGCCAATGTAAATCTGGTATTTGTTGGGCGCGCGGCCCACAAAGCCGATTTCGGCCATGTAGGGGCGGGCGCAGCCGTTCGGGCAACCGGTCATTCGAATGACAATTTCATTCTCCGGAAGACCGACTTCAGACAAGAGCGCCTCGATGCGGGTCAGAATATCGGGCAACGCGCGCTCGGATTCCGCCAGCGCCAGCCCGCAGGTGGGCATGGCCGGGCAGGCCATGGAAGCGCGTCGAATCACGGTGGCCTGGTTGTCCACGGGAATCTTATGGTCGGCAAGAATCTGGGTGATGGCCGGCACCAATTCGCCAGGCACATCGGTGAGGATGAGGTTCTGGGCGGCGGTCAGGCGCATCTCGACCTTGAATTTCTCGACGATTTTTCGCAGCGCAGCCTTGAGTTGAAATTCGTCGGTGTCCTTGATGCGGCCGGTTTCCACGTAGAGACCGAGGAAAAAGTTGCCATTGGACGGCTTGTGCCAGCCTTACAGGTCGCCC
>CALJZV010000054.1 GCA_937983475.1 uncultured Verrucomicrobiales bacterium | reverse complement strand
GATACGCCGGGCCGCTCCCGTTGGCAACGGGCGTCTCCACCCGGAAATACTCGCCCCGCCGGTAGGCCGGTTGGTTGTTCACCGTGACGGTGGCGGCGGCGTTGGCGCGATACGCCAGGTTGCCCGCCGCGACATCAACATGGCGGAACATTATTTCACAACCACCCTTGCAGCGTCTTCAAATCGCGGCCCAAGGCTTCGCCGAGAACCTGGGCGTCCTTGACGTGATCGAGATACTCGACGTGCAGGGAAATGGGGCCGCTGAAGCCGGCCTCCTTGAGCATCGGGAAAAATTTCGCGTCCACCTGGCCTTGGCCCAGCGGCACGTTTTTGGGCTTGCGGTTTTCCCAGGCGAAATCCTTCACGTACACCGAGCGAATGTGCGACTTGGCCAGATGAAACTGAGCGGGCCAGCTCAGGCCGTTTTCCAGAACGGCGTGACGGATGTCGAAGGCCAGGCCGATCTCGGCGGGGTTCAAATCCTTGATCACCGAATAAATGTCCCACAACACCGCGCCGACGAGTTTTTCGCCGGCGTGGTTCTGATACACAGCGGTGAGGCCCAGTTCACGGTTGAGCGCGGCGAGTTCCTTGAGCGCCGCAGCGATGGCATCGAGCTGCGGCAGGATTGGCTTCTTGAAATCGTAGTGCCAGTAGGCCAGGCGATAGTGGCGGATGCCGAGCCTGGCGGCCGTGCGCAGCACTTTTTCGTTGATGTCGTTGACGCGGTTGATGCCCGAGGCCATGACGCCAATTTCAAGTCCGCGCTTCTTCAGCGCCTCAACGAGTCGCGGCAAATCCTCCTCGACCCGCTCCGGCGGGACGCGGCCACCCGGGCGAACGGTGGCTTCGATGCCGGAAAATCCCAGCCCGGCGATGAGGTTGGCCAGCGCGGCGTTGTCGAGAAAATGCAGCGGTTTTTCAAAGGCGTAGATCTTGTGTTGGGCGATGCCTTGCGGGGTTTCCTTTTGGGAAAATGAAAGCTCGGTTCCGGAAAGCGCCAGCGTGGCCAGCGATGCGTTGCGCAGAAAATGTCGTCGGTTCATAAGGCAAATCCGGTTTTACGAAAACGAATTCAGCGAAGCACAGAATGCCATCCTCGCGGCCGCTGGCAACAGCGCATTCCTGGCAAAGGCGCATTTAAGGGTGTGATTGGAAGCGGGTGATTTTTTTTCCGCAAATGAGTTTGCGCAGCCAAACCCCGCAACCGGTGCGGCCTCCTCTCCCGGCCTTCGGCCACCCTCTCCTCCAAAAAATGGAGGAGAGGGCCGGGGAGAGGTGGCGATCGAATCGTATCACCCGGAAATAATCACACCCCGCATTTTTGCCTCGCGTCGGGCGTGTCCGAAGGAAATAACCTTTGCGGCAAATGAAACTCAACGGCTTTGACCATGTGACGGTGGTGGTGACCGACCCCGAGCGCGCGGCGGCGTTCTACCGCGATGTGCTGGGGTTGCAGGAGGTGGCCATTCCCTCGACTTTTCCCTCGGCCGGCTTGCGGGTGCGGTGGTTAAGGACAGGCAACCAGTATGTTCACCTTTATATTTCGCCAGAGGCCGATTCCAAGAGCCCACGGCACATGGCGCTGCATGTGGACGACGCGCAGGCCGCGCGGGCCTATTTTTCCTCGAAGGGAATTGCGGTGCGCGAAACGGTGGCGATTCCGGGCGCGGACCGGTTTTTCATCGCCGATCCGGACGGGAACCGGATTGAACTCATCCAGTGGCGCGACGCGAGCGCGATTGCGCCGGTGGCGTGAGAATTTATTCCGGCAGTGGCTTGCCTTTGGTTTCCGGCCCGAGCCAGATGACGACCAACCCGATGAGGTAGATCACCGTCATCACCGAGCCGGCCTTGGGGAAATTGCCGTCGAACTTGCTGATCAGCACGGCTGTCTGTAGTCCGCCAATCGCGGCAATGATGCGGCCAAAGTTGAAGGCAAATCCCTGGCCTGTGGCGCGCACGGCGGTGGGGAACAGTTCGGGCAGATACAGGGGGAAGAACCCGTAAAACGAGGCCGTGATGCTGCCCGCGAGGAAGACGCAAAACAGGAACATGGGCCCGTAACTGGTGTTGGCATTGTAGAGGAGCAACGCCGACCCGATGGACAGAATGCACATGCAAGCGAAGGTGATGCGGCGCCCGAATTTGCCGGCGGCCAGGGCTGCGGCAATGGTTCCGACTATGGCGCCCAGGGCCAGCCAGATTTGTGTCCATTCCTTGGCGTGAAGTTTGGGGTCGGGCGCCAATTCTGCCGCCCAACGAGCGGCCCACTGAATGGAACCCCAGGTGCCGAGCAGCGCGACGCCGGCCAGGGCGGAGCCAAAAATCATCATGAGCAGGACGCTGGAATGGTTGGCGGTCTTTAGGCTTTGGGCCGCCACAGCGCGTTGCAGGTATTGCCTGGCGGGATACAGGAATCCGACCAGGGAAATCGCCAAACCGACGAGGGTGATCAGCACGGCCAACGGCTTGGCGGGGCCTGAAGGCGACCAACTCCAGATGATGACCAATGCGGCAACACAGCCGACCAGCACGCCGATCAAGTCGGCCTTGAGCCAGTGCGAGGTGGCGCCGCGGGCGTGCTCCTCCTCCCATTTTGCGGATTCCGGCACGAACAGCCGGATGAAGAAAATGAGAATCGCGGGGAACGCGCCGCTGATCATCAAAAAACGCCAGCCTGAATTGGCCAGCAGGTGCTGGGTCAGCGATTCGGAAAAGCCCATGCCCAGCAGCAGGGACTGCACCCCGCCAATGACGCCGGTCAGCATCATGCTGGGGACGCCCACCATCAGAAAGCCCACGTTGGGCGGCGCGCCGATCAACCCCGCGATCAGGGCGCGGGATTTGCCAGGCCAGATTTCATTGACCAAGGCC
This sequence comes from uncultured Verrucomicrobiales bacterium, assembly GCA_937983475.1. GTDB lineage: Bacteria > Verrucomicrobiota > Verrucomicrobiia > Limisphaerales > JACDHS01 > CALJZV01. Next base: position 3,230 of record CALJZV010000054.1, on the reverse strand, counting down.
ACGCCCAGCGACCACTCGCCGCCCATTCCCAGCGAGGCAATGAACCGCAGGGCGGCGATATGCCAGGCTTCGGTCGCAAACCCGCACAGCCCGGTGAAAATCGCGTAGGTGAAGATGCTCAACGACATGGCGCGCACCCGGCCAATCTTGTCGCCCAGCCAGCCGAACAGCACGCCGCCGGAGGCAGCGCCCACCAGGAACACCGCGATGATGGCGCCAAACCATTTGGCGTCGTCGCCGGGCGCGGCGCCGGGCCCGAGCAGGTCGGTCAGTGCCGGCTTGCCGATGAGCGGGAACAGGCCCATTTCAAATCCGTCGAACATCCAGCCGAGCAACGCGGCGATCAGCGCCATCCATTTGGCGCGCGAGCTGCCGGTTTTAGCCTGTGAGGAAGTGGTTTCAGTCTGCGTCGGAGTCATAGCGTTTTGTGGGTGTTTTATATGTCACAACCGCGCCAGCAGCGGCAACCATCAATTCCAAAAAACGCGGTGTTAATTGTAGAAGGCCATCACAGGACAAATGTTCGTTCAGGCCCGGCAGGGGAATGATCAGCCCTCCTTCGCGGAAAACTTTCATGCCTTCAACCCCTTGCGCATGCCCTTCAACTGGGTGACTTAATTTATAAAGGAGGATTCCATGCCAACCTATGAATTTGAATGCCAGGATTGCGGGCAAGTTTTTGAACAGGCCATGACCATGACCGAGCACGACGAGAAGAGCCCCAAATGCCCCAAGTGCGGCAGCGAAAAAGTGGAGCACGTGTTTGAGGCGGTCAATGTGAGCACCAGCAAGAAAAGCTGAACCTTCGCAAAGGCAAGAAACAGCCGGCGCTGAACAATGGGCGTGTGGCGGCATCGGCCATGCGGGTTTATATTTTTATGAAAGATCAACGAAGGGACTTTTATGAAAAATCCGTCTGCCAGCATCGCTTCCGCCCCCACACGAAAGGTCAATAAACCGAGCCGCTCAGCCGGCAAACCCGCGCTGGCCGCCAAGCCGCCAGGACTACGGTTGAAGAAAATACTCGTTCCGGTGGATTTCTCCGACTGTTCCAAAAAAGCGCTGGATTACGCCTTGGGCTTTGCCGAGCAATCCCAGGCGGCCATTTATCTGGTGCACATCGTCGAAACGGCGACGTTTGCCCGCGACTTGCATTATCCGCCCCTGCCTATTCCCGATGAGGAAGCCGCTGGCGTCGCCCGAAAAAAGCTGACCAAGATGGCCACCGAACTGAAGGACGAGAGCATCCCCGTGATGGTGGACGTGCGGTTTGGCAATCCCGCCGACGGCGTGGTTACCACCGCTGCGGATCTGGGCGTGGATTTGATCGTGGTCAGCACGCACGGCTTCACGGGCTGGAAGCATGCGCTGCTGGGGAGTGTCACCGAGCGAATTGTGCGCCTGGCGCGATGCCCTGTGCTGGTGGTGCGAGAACACGAGCATGAGTTTGTGGTGCCGCGCCCCGAGGCTGCCCGGGCCGAAGCGTCCCTGCCCAAGGGCATGCACGCCGCGCCGGTCGAGGCGTTCAAACTGAAAAACATCCTGGTCACCACCGATTTTTCCGACTGCTCAAAAAAAGCGCTGCAATACGCCATCCCGCTGGCCCGCCAGCACAACGCCAAGCTGACGCTGCTGAATATTTCGCCCGACACGCGGATTCTCAACCAATACGGCGGCGTGGATTATGGGAAAGTGGAGGAGGCCATGTTGCAGTCCGCGGAGCGCAAGCTTGACGCGCTTCGGAAAAAAGAAATTCCCAAGGGCATCCGCGCCACCTGCGCCGTGCGCGGCGGCCGGCCCACAAGGGAAATTGTCCATGCCGCGCGCGACCTCAAGGCGGACCTGATTGTCATCGCCACCCACGGCCATACGGGCATCAAGCACGCGCTGCTGGGGAGCACCGCCGAAAACGTGGTGCGCTACGCCTATTGCCCGGTGCTGACGGTGCGCGAGCCAGAGCGCAAGAAACTCGAGTTTTGACGCCTGAGAAAACTGCGGATTTGCGGATAATAAATCCTCCTTGTTTTGTCGAAGGCCGGAGGGATTAATAAATCGATGCCAATCGCTTCCCGTTCCGCTTCGTCCTGGCTGCGCCTGTTGTTTGCCGGGGGCGCACTGATGACGTCCTTGCTTTGCGCCCAGAACAATTCCGGTTTTTCAGAAACCGAGCGCACACGCATCGCCGTTGAGACGTTGATGCGCATCGAGGCAAACCTACAGGAAAATCCCGCGCTCAAGGATACCGTTTACAATCTGCTGGAGAAAGTGCGCGGCACGCCGCATTACGTTCAACTGGTCCGCAAGTTCCAGTTAACCGATCAGGGTCCGGGCCTGCTGGAACTGGCCGCAGCAAAACCTCGGGACGCCGCGGGCGTCGATGCCATGCGATTGCTCCTGTCCGGCAGCCATCGTGAATTGCTTGGACAAACGCTCGCTCAGGGTAAACAGGAAACCATCACCCCGCTTGTGGAGGCCATGGGCCACACCGCAAAAAAGGAAGCCGTGCCGCTGCTCTCGCCGCTGATCAAAAACGCGTCTCTGCCGCTCGCGCTTCGCAGGAAGGCGGTTCATGCGCTGGCCCAGACCATCGAGGGCGCCGGCATTCTGCTGCAACTGGCGCGCAAAAATGAACTTCCTGACGACCTCAAGCTCGTCACCGGCGCCGAGTTGAGCGCGGTCCGGTGGTCAAATATCCGGGAGCAGGCCGCCAAAATCCTGCCGCCGCCCAAGGCGGGCAATGCCGACCCGCTGCCGCCCGTTTCGGAACTGGCCAGGCTGACCGGCGACACCGCGCGCGGCGAAGCGGTTTATTTTCGCGCGGAAACCGCCTGCGCCAATTGCCACAAAGTGCGCGGGCGCGGCACGGACATCGGGCCGGACCTTTCGGAAATCGGCGGCAAGCTTGGCAAGGACGCGCTTTACGACGCGATTCTCGAGCCCAGCGCGGGCATTTCCTTCGGCTACGAGGCGTGGACGATTGAACTGGTTTCCGGCGAGGACGTTTACGGGCTGATTGTCAGCGAGAGCGAGAACGAGCTGGCGGTCAAAAATCTCGGGGGCGTGGTGTCGCAGTTCAAAAAATCGGAAATCGCGCGCCGCGAAAAATCCGCGCTCTCGCTCATGCCCGCTGGGTTGCAATCCGCCATGAGCCGCCAGGACCTGGTGGATTTGGTGGAGTTTTTGGCGGCGTTGAAAAAGGCCAATTGACCCGCGCCTCAGCGGTTTAATTT
>CALJZV010000053.1 GCA_937983475.1 uncultured Verrucomicrobiales bacterium | reverse complement strand
TATGGCATTGGCGTCACCCGCACGGTGCAGGCGGTCATCGAGCAGTGCAACGACAAGGACGGCATCATCTGGCCGATGAGCGTCGCGCCGTATCACGTGTGCATCACCCCGCTGGGCGTCGCCCCGGAGAGCGCCACCATGAAACTGGCCGAGCAGTTTTACAAGGAATTGACCGCGCAAGGGGTTGAAGTGCTGCTGGACGACCGAGACGAGCGGCCCGGGGTGAAGTTCAAGGATTCGGAACTGATCGGCATTCCGCTCCGGTTGGGCATTGGCGAGAAATCGCTGGCCAAAGGCGAGGTGGAAATCAAGCCGCGCGGCGGCGCGTTGCTGCCGGTTAAGGCCGAGGAAGCCTTGGCGAAAATCGTCGAGCTGGTGAAAGCCGCGCTGTAGCGGTTTATTTAGCCACAAGGCGAGTTCCGGCCCAGTAGGACGGGCAATAAGCCGTTGAACGCTTCTCCCTCACCCTTCCCTCTCCCGCTGGGAGAGGGGTTCATGCGACCGCGTTTGAAATAAGGAATTCCGCTTCCGCCCAAAAACATTTCTAAAAGCGGAACACCAGCGACGCGCCCAGCCCCACATCGAGCTTCTCGTAATCCGTCAGAATCGTTTCGTCGCCGGAGTCCTTGATTTCATAACTGGCCGTGGTGCGGAGACTGGCCCACTTGGCGAAATGATACGACAGGGTCATGCCGACGGTGTGCAGGGTGTCATGGCGGCTGCGGCTGCCGGTGTAGTACGTGTACTGGAAACGATAAAACGGCTGCGCCAGAAACCTTGGGAACAGTTCATGGCTGTAGGACAACGCCAGGCTGTGGTCGGTGCGGTCATTGATGTCGCGTGGCGTGAACAGCGCATCGGTTTCCGTGAAGCGATAGAAGCCGCGATAATTGGCCGCAATGAGCTTGTTGTGGCCGATGGGAAAGAATTTCTGCACCGCCCAGGTCGGCGCCAGTTCGCGGTAAAATTCGTCATAATTTCCCTGGTCGGTCAGGCGGGTTGCCTCGAATCCCAAGGAAAGGTGCCAGTTGTTGCCGCAGTGGTAGCGGCCTTCCGCAAAGGCGGTTTCAGAATGAAAATCAAACACGCCCAGGCCGTTGTCGCTGCCGTCCAGCCCGTAGTTGAACCACTGCGCGCGGACGCCGATGCGCGGGGCAATATCGCGGTTTTTGAGCGTCAGGCCCGAGGGCGCGACCGCGGCCTGGATGGTGTTGACGAAGATGGTGGACTCGGTTTCGTTGGCCCCGGCCAAAAGCACGTTGTCGCTCCAGAAATACTGGCTGTCGGCCACCACCTCAAACAAGGTCCGGCGCGGCTTGAGGCGGAGAATGCGCTGCGGCCCGACGTCTTCGCTTTCCCCGGGATAGAGTTCCGGCGCAAGCTGGCCGCGTTTCAGTTCCATCTTAGGAGCCTGAATCTGGCGCTGGCGCTCCAGTTGCTCGGCCTGCTGCACCGCGCGCGGGGCCTGGGCAAACAGGGGCGTTGTGAAGACCAAGAGGCCAAGACAGATGGTGCGTTGGAGGAAGAAGGATTTCATGGTGTGGGAGAAATAGATCCTACGGGAATAAATTGGTCTGCATTTAAGTTAATTGAGCCAGGATAAATTTCGATAACTTGGAAGCTTGATACCGATTCACTCGATGTCGTCGTAATCACCTCATTGGGCGACCGGGGCGAAATGAAAATTCCTTCGTTAAGAGCATTCTCCGCTGGTGTTGCTGTATCGCCATAAAACACGTTGCGGATGAAGTTTACGTAGCCGGGTTGCACCGCCGCGCCGGTGTTGGGATTGGGCGCGAGCATTCCATTCTGGCTTTGCAGGAAGACGCTGTTGCCGCTCGGGAAGGTAATGTTTTCGAGTGAAATGGTGTGCGCGGACATGTTGATGAAACCGCTGGACACGCCGCCAAACCCGGTTCCGTTCAGCACCAGTGTGCTCTCGGCTCTCAGGTCAATGAAACTCCCGCTGCCCAGATAGCCGCCGTTCATTCGGAGGTTTTCCGCGGTGATCAACACGCGGTCGCCAATGAAGGAAACATTGCCGTCCACCACGAGGTTTTTAGCGGCGTTGAAGTGCAGTCCGCCAATAAAGTTTTCAAACACAAGCCCCTGCTTGATTGCCGAGGAAGTCAGCTTCTGGT
>CALJZV010000052.1 GCA_937983475.1 uncultured Verrucomicrobiales bacterium | reverse complement strand
GTTGTGCGCCGCCCAAATTTGTTTTGTGTTTCCTGTGCCTTTTCGTGGCGATCTCAAGCCGCTGCCCGCAGCCGCGCCGCCAGCGCAGGATCGGTTTTCTGCAACTTCATTTGTTCCGTGAGATTCCACGTCTCTTTGCGGAACGGATTTTTCTGCGTCCTGCCACTTCCACCGGAAGCGTTGCCAGCAGCACCGCCACCAGCGTTGGATTCGAAAAGATGAGGAGCCTCGGCCACTTGGCCATCCACCCACTCCTCCAAAGTCATCGGCGTCACGCCATCCCGGCCGTAACGCACCGTCTGGCCATCGGCTTCAAAGGCGCGCGGCACGCCGTCCACGAGTTTGAAAATGGCGCGAGCACGCGACGTGATGTCCGGAATCGCCGTAGGACGAAGGCCCCGTTTTGTCGCCGCAGTGATAACGCCCTGGTCAATCTGAATGGCCGTCAGTCGCGCATTCAGTTGATCGCGTTCAGCCGACAGCGAAGAAACTTGTTTCTCAAGATCACCACGCAATGTCTTGATTCGGCTCTCGATGATCTTCTCGATTTCCTCCGGCTTGTGACCTTGCTGTTGCAGCTCAAGCTTCTGCTTCTCCGCAGCGAGCTTGCGAAACTCATCCGGGTCGATGCCTTCAAAGCGCTTTTTCAACTCATCACGCTCCTTGGCGAGCGCGACATTCGTATTGCGGAACTCATCGAGCTTCGCTTTCTCAACGACACCTTCGGCATCGAGCATCCATGCCCCATCGCGCTCGACGTAAAGGTTCGCGTGTTCGGCAGGAATTTCCTCCCGCGATTTGAATTTGAATTTCAGTGCCATAGATTTTCCTGTAGCAGCGGAAGTGAGTCCGCTCATTCATTGATTTGTTTTGTGGTTTCTGCGCCTTTTTGTGGCTGCACCGTGACCATCCTCGCCTCCTCCTCATTGGTTCTCCCCGCAGGCAGCACTTCACCGCGCCGGAAAAGTTCAAACATGGACGACTGGCTGATTGCACCGGCCTGCCACGCAGCCACGACCGCCGTGATCTCTTCGCTCGACATTCCACGAGCGCTGAAATCCGTATTGAGTTGCGCCAGAACGCGATCATCGCCGATGGCTTCAGGCAATTCTTCAGTGGAGTTCCACCAGTAAACCCAGCGCAGGATTTGCGTGATGGAATCACTCACGCTGAGGGAGATCGCAGTCAGGACGGAGTTCTCACCGCTCTGCCGGAGTTCAATCGCTTCCGCCGTTTCCACGGCACGCTTTTGCGGTTCGAGCATTCGCGAGCCAAGCACTGCCATGAGCCGTTCATCACGGTCCATTGCCCGCTCGAAAGTCGTCAGTCCTTGACCGGTAAACTCAAGGAAGCCCGCCGTCGCGCCGGGAGTCTCCGCCACCCATGCCGTCGAAGAACCGATGCGAAGCGAAGCCGTCTTGTCGAAGCCACTCACCCAGGCCGTCGGCAATGCGGTGAAGTGCAGTCCATGCTTGTAGTCCGCATTGAGCCGGTAGTGATCGAGGTTCACCGCGATGATGTCCGCCAGTGGCAGCTTGTCCACGCACTCCTGACAGTTGCGCGGCCCATGAAAAACGAATGGAATCAGCGGCAGCGGCTTGCCCAGGCGCAGCGGCACACGAGTTTCTGTCTTTACCCATTCCTTGGCCCCGCGTTTTTTCCGGATCTCTTTGCTGGTATCAAGAACCCAGAGTTCGACTTGGTAAATCCACCCCGCATGTTTTTCGCCAGAACTTTTCGTATCCTTAACGAGACGGAGCACGCGAAGCTGGTCCTGTTCGTCACAGGAGAAACCATCAGTTGAGATTTTTCGCGTTTCACGCAAGACGACGAGCGACAGCACGTTGCGGCCATTGATGCGTTCAGTGCGCCAGTTGATGATCTGCTCGGGACGATAGAGAACGACGTAGGCACGCTGTTCGGATTCACCTTCCCAATCCACAAGTGAACCGGCACGACCGACACTGATGACTTCACGGACGACATCCTTCGCATACGATTCGAGAGACGTTCCAAGCATATTGGCATCCTCGACGAACGCAGCGAGAGAGCGACCGACACCAGTCGTTATCTCTGGAATCTTGAACGTCGGCTCACGACGGAACACAAGACCGATGAACCCATCGGCAGTGCGAGCCGTGGCATTGAAGCACGACGCACGATCCCTGTAGGCGGCGTATTCCTCATCGGTTTGCGAATCGAGACGCGGGAGGTACCGAAGGCCAGCGGGTTTGACCGCATCCTCACCCGCGAACACATCCCGCGCCCGCAACCACGCAGGCAATTGCGCATCGAAATCCGAGTGTGTGCTGTCGACAGGCATCGTGTTCGTGCCGGATGTGTTGACCACGTTCCGCGAAGCGGACAACCCAACCTAGGGCATCCAACTTGTGGCGGGCTTGGGAAGCCAATCCACTGGCACGGGCGCACCGTAACACGATGTTTTTGCATCACGTTCCGTTGCTGACAGGACATCCCGAATCACCCCGAACCGGAACACCCTTACCCCGAATCACCCCGAATAATTTTTGATCAAAAACTTATTGACGCAGTTTTG
>CALJZV010000051.1 GCA_937983475.1 uncultured Verrucomicrobiales bacterium | reverse complement strand
CAAATCTTTGGGATCGGTCGACCGCGGCATCGGCTGTTCCACATACTCGACATGGCCGTCCTTGGCAAACCACTCGATGTTGTCGAGCGCCTCCTCCTTGGTTTTCCAGCCTTCGTTGCCGTCCACACGCACGGTTTTGGTCGGGGCGGCCTCGCGCAGGGCGAGCATGTTCTGCCGGTCGTCGGGCGCGCCGACCTTGAGCTTCAACACCGGATATTGCGCGGCTTCGAGCACCTTTTCCCGGATGATTTCGGGCTTGTCGATGCCGATGGTCAGGGAGGTGATGTGTTTATTTTCCTGAAAGCCAAGGCCCAGATAATCATAAACCGCCTTGCCAGCCTTGCGCGCGGCGGCGTCCACCAGGGCGATGTTGATGCCGTTCTTGGCGGAGTAATTGCCGGGGGCAACGGTTTCGAGATAGGCCATGCTGCCGGGGATGTCATCGAAGGAAAGGCGCGCGGGGTCCACCTTGGCGAGGAACGGCTCGACTGTGGTGGCGTTTTCGCCGTAGCGGGAGGGAGGGGAAGCTTCGCCCAGGCCGACCACGCCGTCCTTGTCGGTGAGGCGGACAATAAACACGGTGTTGGCGGTCTTGGCGGTTTTGCCAACATCGGTGGCGATGGCCCAGGCGCGGACCAAACGCAGCTCTTTTCTCAAAACTTCCATTTTCATCGGCGCACAGAAGAAACGAAAACAGCGCCGGATGCAATCCCGATATGCTCATGGGGCCGATTGAAGGTTGACTCCGCTGAAAAACTGGCGCGTTATATCGGCAGACCTCGTCCGGGCACGGAGCCAAGTTTATGTTTCTCGCGTATCTAGTCTGTTTCAGCGTGGGGTTGCTCTTCACCCTGTTGAGCGCCCTGTTCGGCGAATTGTTTGGCGGCGACCACCACGGCGACATCGGCAGCGGAGGCCACGCGGAGGCGGGATTTGGCGGCGACAGCATGCCGGGCTTCTCCCCGTTGAGCCCCACGACCGTGGCGGCGTTCATCACGGCCTTTGGCGGCATGGGGATGATTTTTCACCAGATTGAACTCACCAGCCATCCGCTGGTCAGCGCGTCGCTGGCCACGTTGGGAGGTTTTGGAATCGCCACCGCGGTGTTTTATTTGTTCCGAACCATCTTCAAGAAAACCCAGGCCTCCAGCGAAGGCCGCGTGGCGGCGCTGGTCGGCAAGGATGCCATCGTCATCACGCCCATTCCCGAAAACGGCGTGGGCGAAATTGCCTATGTGCAGGGCCAGTCCCGTTATAACGGGCCGGCCCGCGAGGAAGACGGCCGCGCCGTGGCCAACGGCAAGACCGTCCGCATCGTGCGCATTGTCGGGTCGCAATTTTTTGTCCGGCAGATTTAACCCATCCGTCAAACCGCAACACGCCTGAACTTTTAAAATTTATGTTGATTCAACCCTTGCTTGCCGCGCTGCCCGGAGGATTCGGCACCGCTGTGTTTGTCACCGTTGGCATCCTGGTCGTGGTGTTTGTCTTCGTCGCCGTCTGGGCCAACCGCTACACCAAATGCGGCCCAAACCAGGTGATTGTCGTCTCCGGGCGCCAGAAAAAATATGTTCATGCCGACGGCACAGTCGAGACGCTCGGCTTCCGCGTGGTCAAGGGCGGCGGCACGTTCGTCTGGCCGATCATCGAGAAGGTGGACATCCTCTCGCTCGAGCTGCTCACCATTGATGTGCAGACGCCGGAGGTTTACACCAGCAAGGGTGTTCCCGTGCGTGTGGACGGCGTCGCGCAGATCAAGGTCAAGGGCGACGACGTCTCCATCGCCACCGCTGCGGAACAATTCCTCAGCAAGGGCCGCGATGAAATCAAGGGCATCGCCACGCAGACACTTGAGGGCCATCTGCGCGCGATTCTTGGAACCATGACCGTCGAGGACATCTACCAGAACCGCGACGCCTTCGCCGCCAAGGTGCAGGAAGTGGCCGCCGGCGACATGGCCAACATGGGCTTGCAGATTGTCAGCTTCACCATCCGCGACATCCGCGACAGCCAGGGCTATCTCGAGGCGCTCGGCAAACCCCGCATTGCGCAGGTAAAGCGCGACGCCGTCATCGCGCAGGCCGAGGCGGACCGCGACGCGATGATCCGATCCTCCCAGGCACAGCAGGCCGGACAAGAGGCCAAGTTCGTCGCCGACACCAAGATCGCCGAATCACAGCGCGATTATCAGATGAATGTGGCCAGCTACCAGGCGTCGGTGAACCAGAAGAAGGCTGAGTCCGACCTCGCCTACGACCTGCAAAAATACAAGACCGGCCAGCTCGTCAAGGCCGAGGAAGTTCAGGTCAACATCATTGAGAAGCAAAAACAAATCGAGCTTCAGGAGCAGGAAATCCGCCGCAAGGAGCGCGAGTTGCAGGCCAACGTGCAAAAACCCGCCGACGCCGAGCGCTACAAGGTGGAGACGCTCGCCAACGCCAAAAAGTTCCAACTGGAAACCGAGGCCGCCGGCGCAGCTGCCGCTGCCAGGCAGACCGGTTTTGCCGAGGCCGAAGTCGCCAAGGCCTCCGGTTTGGCCGAAGCCGAGGCCAACAAGGCCAAGGGTCTTGCCGAGGCCGCCATCATCGAGGCGCAGGGCAAGGCCAACGCCGAAGCCACGCGGCTCAAGGCCGAAGCCTTTCAGAAATACAACGAGGCGGCGGTCATCGAGCTGTTGGTCAAGGTCCTCCCTGAAGTCGCCGGCAAGATCAGCGAGCCGCTTTCCAGGACCGAGAAGATGGTCATCATCAACAGCGGCAACGGCCCGGGCGGCGGCGCCAGCAAGCTCACCGGCGACGTGACGCAGATCATCGCGCAGTTGCCGCCGGTGCTTGAAAGCCTCACGGGCGTCAAGTTCGAAAAGCTGCTGGAGCAGGTGCCCGCGCTGAGGAAGGCCATGGATAAAACCGGGGACGAGAAGAAGGCCTGACGAACCGCGCCTCAAGCCAACTGTAGCGCCTTATTTTTCCATTGGGAAAATGAAGCGGTCCTCCGTCGCTACGACGAAACCCTGGGGCAAAGGTCACACGTCGTGCAGGTAAATCTGCCGGTTTTTCCAGAGGTACATGACGCCGGAAAAAAAGGTCAGACCCACAGCCGCCCATTTGGACAGCTCGGTGAACCACACGACCCACGGCCCCCAGCCAAAAAGGTTCAGGCCAAAGACATTTTTGCCCAGCCAGCCGCACTCGCCGTAACTGGCCAGCACCAGAATCGCGATGATGGCCACAATCTGCGAGATGGTCTTGTGCTTGCCGTATTTCTCGGCGGCGAGCACGACGTTTTTGGAGGCGGCCAGCAGCCGCAGGCCGGTGATGGCCAGCTCGCGCGCCACAACGATGACCACCATCCATGCCGGCATCCAGCCGCGCTCGACAAAGGCGATGAAGGCCGAGCAGACCAGGATTTTGTCCGCCAGCGGATCCATGAGAATACCGAAGTTGGTGATGAGCTTGTCGCGCCGCGCGATCTTTCCGTCGAAATAATCCGTCAGGCTGGCGACCGAAAACAAAACCAGGGCGATGGTTTCATGAAACCGGCAGGTGGAAAAGAGGACCGCCAGGAAAACAGCCGTCAAAATAAAGCGGGAAACGGTGAGTTTGTTCGGAACATTCATCAGGACGCAAGCACGCCCGCATTCTGACAAATCCGCCCTGACTGTCAAAAGCACAGTTCAAGACACATCAGAATAATCAAAGCATCTGTCGGCAATGGCGCCACCCGTATCCTCAACAAAGGGGCTTGTCTCTTGGGTTGCACCGCGCTTTGCTCTGGCTGAAATTCAACTTCATGCACTCTGCTTTCAGCCTCCTTCCAATCCGGCCCGCGAGACTCGCTGGTGTTGCGTGTTGCTGCCTTATATCGCTCCTTTGTGTCACAGCATCGGCTGCGAACTTGGCGAACACGGCGCCGCCGGAACTGTTTCCCGATGACTCGCGACGATGGTCGCAAGTGAGCAATGCCGTCGTGTTGGCGGATTTTTCAAAAGCCCAGCCCCCTTCCGCGCTCACGACCGGCAAGCGCGAGAAGGGAAAATGGAAACTCGTTCCCTTCTCCACGGAGCAATGGAACGGCACGGCGCTCTCGGCTTACGGGCAGACCGGTCCGTCACCGGTGCGGCTGCCGTTGACGGCGCGCGGCTGGCACGCGGTGTATGTCGGCCTGGCGACAACGTCCGGCGGCTTCGACATTGGCGGG
>CALJZV010000050.1 GCA_937983475.1 uncultured Verrucomicrobiales bacterium | reverse complement strand
TGGGCATGGCACTGGACTCAATTGGAAAACGCGCCGAGGCCGCAGCCAGTTTTCGCGAAGCGCTGCGCCTCAACCCCGATTCTGTCCCGGCGTTGAAGCAGTTGGGATGGCTCTTGGTGTCCGCGCCCGAGAATCCGCGCCGCAATGCGGAGGAAGCGCTGAAAGTCGCCAGGCGCGCCGTGGTATCGACCGGCGAGCAGGATGCCGAGGCGCTGGAGTTGCTGGCTGCGGCTTGCGCTCTGGGCGGGTTGCGGCAGGAGGAAATCGACTCGGTCACAAAGGCGCTGGCTGCTGCCAAAGCTTCGGGCCAAACGGATCGAACCGCCCGCCTGGCACGGCGGTTGGAGAGTTTTGGCGAAATGAAACCGTCCTCAAACTGATGGTGCGGTGAGCACGATCAGATGGCCAGAAGCAGCTTTTTAATTTCTCGCAACTTCCCCTCGGCGGTTTTTTTGGTCAGGCGCGGAAACATGCCGCCGATCGTGATGAAATCGTTGTTGCGGGTGAGCATCAGCTTGCCGTCCTTGGTTTCGATGGCGCTGACCTTGCGCTCGGCGGCGAGGAGTTTCAGTTCCGCCACCAGCAGCAACAGTTGCGCGGGCGCGGGCAGGGGACCAAACCGGTCGCGCAGTTCCTTTTTCAATTGTTCCAGGGCCGCGCGTTCCGTCGCCTGAGCCAGCTTGCGGTAAATTTCAACGCGATGGCGCTGTTCGGTGACGTAATTCATCGGCAGATGGGCTGAATTGGCGGATTCCTCCTCCTCGTCGCCGCCCACGCCGCCCACGGGCGATAAATCGGCCAGAAAATCCAGGCGCGCCTGTAATTCGATGCGTGGCTTGACCTTTTCGCCTTTCAGCGAACTGACGCTTTGCTTGAGCAACTGGCAGTAGAGGTCGAAACCGACGGCCGTGATGTGGCCGCTCTGCTCGGGCCCGCGCAAATTGCCCGCACCGGGGAATTACAAGTCGCGAATGTCGATTTGAAAGCCGCTGCCCAGGCTGGAATACTGCTTGATGGCGCTGATGCGTTTGCGGGCGTCCACCAGCAGCCCGGCATGGCGCGGCAGCAGAAGATAGGCATAGGCCTGGTGTTTGTAGCGGCCCACGCGTCCCCGGAGTTGATAAAGCTCGCTCAGGCCGAAACGGTCGGCGCGATCGATGATGATCGTGTTGGCGTTGGGAATATCCAAGCCGCTTTCAATGATCGTGGTGGACAGCAGCACATCGGCCTCGCCATTGACGAACTGCGTCATCACTTTTTCCAGGTCGTCGGGATCCATCTGCCCGTGGCCGATGACGATGCGCGCGTCGGGCACCAGCGCCTTGAGCTTCATCGCCATCACTTCAATCGAGGTGACGCGATTGTGCAGGAAGAATACTTGTCCTTCGCGATTGAGTTCGCGCCGGATGGCATCGCGGATGATGCGCTCGTCGTATTGCGTGACGATGGTTTCCACCGGCAACCGGTCCTGCGGAGGGGTCTCAATGGTGCTCATGTCGCGCGCGCCTGTCAGGGCCAGGTAAAGGGTCCGGGGAATCGGCGTGGCGCTGAGGGTCAGCACGTCCACCAGAGTCCGGAGCTGCTTGAACTTTTCCTTCTGCACCACGCCAAACCGCTGTTCCTCGTCAACCACGACCAACCCCAGGTCCTTGAAGACAATGTCGCTTTGCAGCAACCGGTGCGTGCCGATGACAATGTCCACCGCGCCGATCGCGAGGTTATCGATGACGCGGCGCTGCTCGCGGCGGGAACGGAAGCGCGACAGCAGTTCCACGCGCACCGGATAATCGCACATGCGCTCGCTGAACGTGTTGAAATGCTGTTGCGCCAGCACTGTGGTGGGCACGAGGATGGCCACCTGCTTGCCGCTCATGACCGATTTGAACGCCGCGCGAATGGCCACTTCGGTTTTGCCATACCCGACGTCTCCGCAAATGAGGCGGTCCATCGGCCGGGGGCGTTCCATGTCCTGCTTGGCCTCGACGATGGCACGCCATTGGTCGGGCGTTTCCTCGTACAAAAAAGCGCTTTCAAACTCGCGTTGCCACGGCGTGTCGGCAGGAAATGCGTGGCCCGCCTGCGAGTCGCGAGCGGCCTGGATGGCCAGCAGTTCGCCCGCAAGGTCGCGGACGGCGTTCTCGGCCTGCGCCTTGGCCTTGGCCCAGCGGGTGCCCCCAAGCGTGTTCAACTGCGGACGCGCTTTGCCCGCGCCGACATATTTGCTGACAAGGTGGGCCTCGGAAACTGGAACGAACAGCTTGGGCGGCGGTTTGTCCGGGTCGCCCGAGGCGTACTCGATGACCAGGCATTCGCGTCC
>CALJZV010000049.1 GCA_937983475.1 uncultured Verrucomicrobiales bacterium | reverse complement strand
AAGCCGCCTTGGCAACGAATAAAAACGCAGTTTGTGAGCGCAAGGTTGCCCTCGTTACGGATGCCGCCTCCGTGGCCAGCGATGGCGTAGCCGTCGCTGAGGGTCAAACCCGAGAGGCTGGCCGTCACGCCGCTGACGACTCGGAACAGGCGCGGGCCTTGGTTGGTTTTCCCCGCCAGGGTCAACGCCTCCGGCCCGGGACCGACAATGCTGACGTTGTTGCTGATGACCAGTTCCAGGAGGTTGTTGCTAACAACCTGGGAGGAGGCGTGGTGGATCGCTCCGGTGACGGTGAAGCTGATCACATCGCCGCTTTGCGCACCGGCCAGCGTTGCGCGCAGCGTGCCGGGGCCGGTGTCGGCCAGGTTCGTGACGACCAGCGTGGCGGCCCGGCTCGTTGCGCAGTGCATCACCAGCAAACCCACCATGACAACAGCAGCCCGCTGCCGCAGGTGCGCCAAATGCCTTCGCAGTGAAAATCCCCTCCTGATGGCGATGAAAGAATATTTGCCTGCATCATTCACAGGTCTCGAATCTGTCATCCCCCCCGAATTCAGTCCACCTGAATGACGATCTCCTCCCAGGCGCTGCCGTTTCGCGGGTTCAAGCTCCTGCGCCGAAAGCGGCAAGGCTCGCGTTCCACCCCAAACCCGGCGCATCACGCCAGCCGTGACGCTTGCGCACCGAAATTCGGTTCGGCCATGCACAAACGGGAGGAAGGCCAGTAACCTCCGCCCATGCTTTTACGTAGATTAAACCAGCTGTTTGCATAAATTGAACCCATGAATTCGCGTTACAGGCCCATCGCTTTCGCCGCCGGCGGGATTCTCGCGGTCTGGCTGCTGGCGTGGGGCGGCTTCACCCTCGCGCGAAACTCCAAAATGACGGCGGAGAAAGTCCGCGTTTATCTGGAGGAAACCGACCTGGGCAAACTTTCCGGCGAGGCGCGGGCCAGGGCCCTCCGCAAGTTGACCGACATGCTCAACCGGCTTTCGCCCGAGGAACGCCGCCGGGCGCGGACGGACGGGCTGGCCCGCCGCTGGTTCGACCAAATGACGGAGGAGGAAAAAAGCGCGTTCATCGAGGCGACGCTGCCGACGGGTTTCAAGCAAATGATCAACGCGTTTGAAAAACTGCCGGAGGAGAGGCGCAAGAAGGTCATTGACGATTCGGTGCGGCGGATGCGGGAGGCGCGCGAGCGGGGCGAATCGTCCGACCCCTTCCAGCGGACGCGCGGGACAAACCAGCCGCCGGTGTTGAGCAAGGAGTTGCAGGAAAAAGTGACCGCCATCGGCTTGAAGTCATTCTACAGCCAGAGCACCGCGCAGAGCAAGGCAGAGATCGCGCCGCTGCTGGAGGAGATCCAGCGCTCGATGGAATCGGGAAGGATGTTTCGGCGAGGGCAATGAAATTCAAAGTTCAAAGCCCAAGGTTCAAAGTTGTACAAGCCTTCACCCTGGTCGAAATGCTCGTCGTGATGGCGATCATCGCGATTCTTGCCGGATTGCTTTTGCCCGCCGTCAGCAAGGCGAAGGAGCACGGGCGCGGCACCGCCTGTTTGAGCAATTTGCATCAGATTGGTTTGGCATTGCAGATGTATGTCATGGAAAACAACAACCGGATGCCGGCGATGTACGACAAGCTGGTGAGCACCAACCTGCCGCCAACCAACATTCAGGCGACGGTGGATGTCGTGCTGAAGCCGCACCTGGGCGCCGCCAAGGTGCTGCACTGCCCGTCCGATCAAAACGTGTTCGCGGAAACCGGCTCCAGCTATGCGTGGAACAGTTTGCTCAATGGCCAGGACGCGGACCGTTTGGAATTGTTGAATCTGACCTCCGACCCGCATCGCATCCCCGTTTTCTTCGACAAGGAGGGCTTTCACGCCGCCCGCGGCGCGGGAAAGGAAATGAATTTCCTGTACGCGGACGGGCATTTGAAAAAGCTGCTGGAACTGGAGGGGACAAAATAGTTCCAGGTTTTGGGTGTTGAGTTTTGAGTTGAGACAAACTTAAAACTCAAAACTTAAAATTCAAAACTCAGCAACATGATCCGCCTTTCCAAAGTTCAAAAAATCTTCGGCAAACGCATGGCCGTGGAGGATTTGGATCTGCACGTGCCGGCGGGGGAGATTTTCGGGCTGCTGGGCCACAACGGCGCGGGGAAAAGCACGACCATCGGCATGATGCTCGGACAAGTCTGGCCGACGCGGGGGGAGGTTTACATTTGCGGCAAGGACGTGACGCGCGAACGCCAGGCCGCCCTGCAAAAAGTGGGGGCCATCTTCGAGTCGCCCGCGTTTTACGATTATTTGAGCGGCTGGCGGAACCTGGAAATTCTGGCCCATTATTCCGCGCCGACGCCGCGCGAACGCATTTCTGAAGTGGTGGAATGGGTCGGCTTGAAGGGCCGAGAGCATTCCAAAGTGCAAGCCTACTCGCACGGCATGAGGGCGCGGCTGGCGTTGGCTCAGGCGCTTCTTCCCAAACCTGAACTTTTAATTTTAGACGAGCCGAGCGACGGGCTTGATCCCGAGGGGATCCACGAAATGCGGCAGACGATACTGCGGCTGCACCGCGAGCTGGGCCTGACGATTTTGCTGTCCTCGCATTTGCTGAACGAGGTGGAGCAGCTCTGCACGCGCATCGCGGTGATGAACCAGGGCAGAAAGGTGTTCGAGGGAACCATCGCCGACGCGAAGCGATCGAAAAGCTGGGTGCGGCTGAAGGTAGGCGACTTCGCCAGGGCGGCCTTACATTTGACCGAAACCCAAATGATCGAGGATGTCCGCGACGGGCAATTCGTGACGCTGGCGGACGGGGTTGGCACCGATCAGATCGTGAAACAACTGGTGGAGCTGGGAATCCCCTTGTTTGAGATCGCGAAGGTGGAGCAGACCCTGGAGGACTTTTATTTGTCGCTGATGAAGAAGAATTGAGCCACGGATGAAACACAGATTGAACACAGATTCACATTTTTTCTAATCCGTGCAAATCCGCGTTTCATCCGTGGCTTCACAAGCATGTTTTATCTCCAACTCAAAAACGAACTGGCGAAGCTCTTCGGCAAGAAGCGTACTTACATCGGCTTCGGCACGTTTCTTCTCGCGCAGAACGCGATGCTGCTCGGGTTTCATTTTTCCAAATGGCAGAAAAGCATGGAGCGCATCCTGGAGGGCAACGGCTATGTGCCGGCGGAGTTTGTCTCCGCGCTGACCGTCGCGCTGAT
>CALJZV010000048.1 GCA_937983475.1 uncultured Verrucomicrobiales bacterium | reverse complement strand
CGGATCCCAGTGTGGTTATTCAAGCCATGCTCACCGCTAATTTTCTGAAATGGCGGGACTCAAAGCAGTTCATAGATGCCACGATGAAAAACAATAAATCCGTTGGTGTGCAGGAAATCGGAATGCAATTGCTCTTGCCCGACGCCACTGAGGGCAGGGAATTGACCTCGGCGGATAAGAAGCAGTTGCGGCGCGGCAGCAACATTTATGGCGACCTGTGTTTCGCCTGCCATGGCTACGATGGCAAAGGCATGCCGCTACAAGGTGCTGACGGCGGCTTGACCATGGCTCCGTCGCTTGCCGGTTCCAAAACGGTGACCGGCCTGTCCGATCAACTCATTCAGGTTATTTTGAAAGGATTGACCGGACCGGTGGATGGCAAAAGTTATGATGCCCAGATGGTGGCCATGGATTCCAATGACGATGAGTGGATTGCGGCCGTCGCTTCCTACGTGCGAAACAGTTTTGGGAACAACGCCTCGTTGGTCACAAGCAATCACGTTGCCCGGGCGCGAGGCGCTTTTAAGGACCGCACAGCGCTATGGACATTGGAGGAACTGCGGAACGTCGTTCCTCAATACCTGACAAATCGGCCAAGTTGGAAGGTCAGCGCCAGCCACAAGGCGGATCTGGCGGCCAACGCCGTCGATGACAAACCCGACACGCGCTACGACACCGCGGTGCCGCAAGAGCCTGGCATGTGGTTTCAAATTGAATTGCCCGAACCGACCTTGGTTTCCGGCCTTTACCTGGATTGCGCAACGTCGCCCAACGATTTCCCTAGAAAATACAAAGTGGAACTTTCCGACGATGGCGAAATCTGGGGGAAGCCCGTTGCCACAGGTGCAGGCAACGCACGAACGACGGAAATTCATTTTGATCCCGCCACGACAAAATTCATCCGGTTGACCCAAACAGGCACAGCCAAGGACAAGTGGTGGTCCATACATGAACTGCATGTGCTGAGGCCTCCGAATCCCGTCAAGGTGGCGGCCGCCAAGGATAAGAGGGCCGACGCCTCGGGTTTTGAATAAATAAAAACCGCAGGTAGGAACGGAGGGCAGGGGACAGGCGCGTTGCGATTACAAGGAATTGGGATTGAACTCAATTGCTGCTTTTACAAAATTCACGTGTGAGCAAAACTTTTCCAAGATTCTGTAGCCTGACTCTCCTGCTTGTCATGGCGGTTTTTCCCGCCCTTGCAGACGATGCGCCATTAAAGAACGACAAGCTGCGGATCATTTGTTTCGGGGCGCATCCCGATGATGCCGAGTTGCATGCCAGCGGGGTAGGGGCCATGTGGGCGGCCCAGGGACACCATGTCAAATTCGTCGCGATGACCAGCGGCGACATCGGTCATTGGCGCGACTCGGGTGGCGCGCTGGCTCAACGCCGCAAGGCTGAGGTGGAGCAGGCGGCCCAAATCCTTGGTGTGACCGTGCAGGTGCTGGACATTCACGATGGCGAACTCATGCCGACGCTGGAAAACCGCAAAACCGTCATCCGCCTCATCCGGGAATGGAAGGCCGACATCGTCATGAGTCATCGTCCCAATGATTATCATCCTGACCATCGCTATGGCGGCATTCTGGTGCAGGACGCGGCATTTATGGTGCAGGTGCCATTCATGACGGATGTTCCGCCGCTGGAGAAAAACCCAGTATTTTTATATCTGCCCGATCGGTTCACCAAACCAACGCCCTTTCGGGCCGACATCGCGGTGAGCATCGACCCAGCCATTGAGAAGAAAATGGACGCGTTGGCGGTGATGGAAACCCAGTTTCTCGAGGGGGGCGCTTTGGGCCACGCGCGGTTGCTGCCCAAGGACGCGGACGGCAAGGCGCGACGCGTCGAAGAGGTTCGGCAGATGCATTCGGCCCGGTTTCAATCGGTTGCCAATCGCTTTCGCCCGCAGTTGATTGAATGGTATGGGGCGGAGCGGGGCGAAAAAATCCAATATGCCGAGGCCTTTGAAATTTGCGAATACGGACGCCAGCCCGACCGAGAGGAAATTAAAAGGCTGTTTCCCTTCTTTGATTGAGGATTCGTGGCAATGAGCCGCTGGGGAATTAAAAGGTTTTGGAAGGGCTGTAAGCCGAATTCTGTCTGCCCCGTTGCCGGGGGAGAGAATCATTTGTCTTAGCGGCCACTACCCGGGACCCGGCGAATTGCTTCACCTGGAGCGGGCCGCTCCGAAGGTCCCCTATTTGGCCTTGCACCCGACGGGGTTTTCCGTGCCATCCGGCTTGCGCCGGATGCGGTGGTCTCTTACACCACCTTTTCACCCTTGCCTCCGCGGCGGTTTCCCGACCGCAGTTTGGCGGTATGTTCTCTGTGGCACTGTCCGTCGAAACGATTTGAAGCGTTTCTCCCGCGTGTATCCTGCGCCGAAACGCCGGTTACGCGGCGTCGCGCCCTGTGGTGTTCGGACTTTCCTCCGCCGACTTTCGCCGGCAGCGATTCTCCGCCCTTCCAAAACCGGGGTTAAGTTATCCGTGCGCGGGATGAATGCAAGGAAGCATCCGGCAGTCGAGTGTTTGGATTATTCCGCCACCGCCAGATCCATGTCCGCAGTGTAATAAAGAATGCGACCGCAATTAGGGCAGGTGACAATCTCTTCATCCCGCCGACAGGAAAGCACAATCTGTGTGGGGAATTTCATATGGCATCCTCCGCAGACGCCATGCTGGATGCCCACGACAACCGAACCGCCTTTATTTTTAAGAAGGCGCTCGTACCGTGAACGGGTTGATTCCTCAACGGCCGATGCCAGGTTTTCGCGGTCGGCGGACAACTGCTCAAATTCTTTTTCCAAGTTGGTTTCACGCGCGGCTAGTTGGGCCAATTGATCATCCACCAGTTTTTTGGCCTCATTGGCGGTTTTGGTTGCCTCAATGACAGTTTTCTGGGCCTCCTCTATTTGCTCCATCAATTCAATTTGCTGGTCGTCGAGCTTCGAAATGGCGGCTTTGGCGTTGTCAATTTCGCTGCCCAAGGCGCGGAATTCCTCGTTTTTCTTGGTCTGAAATTGCTGGACGGAGTACTTCTCGATCTTTTGTTTAAAAGCTTCCACTTCCAGTTCGAGCCGCTTGCGCTCGCTTTCCAATTGCTTGACTTTCAATTTAGCCGTTTCCAAACCCGCTTGTGTTGAGGATGCTTTTTCCTGCAACACTTTCCGTTCGGGCGCTATGTGGGCAAGTTCCTCCTTTACTCGAATGATTTTGCGATCACGGTCTTGGAGAATAAGCAGTTTTTCGATGGCTTCGAGCATGGTTGGTGTCCTCTGATTTGTTGAAAACCTATCGGTCGCATTTCGCCAAGTCAATGCGCTGGAATCGGGCACCAAAGGGGGCAGCCGATCGCCTTTCCACTTTCCACTGCTTTGGTGAATGCATAAGCTGCGGCCATGCAATCGGTTTTGCTCGGTAGAAGTTCCCTGCAATGCAGCCGCCTCGCCTATGGATGCTGGCGGGTGGCAGGTACCTGGAACCCCTCGGAAGTCACGCCTGAAAAAATTACGGCGGGTCGCAACGCCATCATTGCTGCCTATGAGGCCGGTTACACATTGTTTGATCACGCCGACATTTATTGCAAAGGTGAGGCAGAGACTATTTTCGGCCAGGTGCTCCGGGACATTCGCCCGATGCGGGACAGCATTCTCATCGCCACCAAATGCGGCATTCGCTATCCCGGCGAGCCTTGGTCCGATTCGCCCCACCGTTATGATTTCTCAGCAGAGCACATCATCAAATCCTGCGAAGGGTCGTTGAAGCGGTTGGGTGTGGACGCCATAGACCTCTTTCAGTTGCATAGACCGGATTATCTGTGCAATCCGGAGGAAGTGGCCGAGGCTTTTAATGAATTGCTTCGCTCGGGCAAAATTCGCGAGGCTGGCGTCAGCAATTTCAGGCCCTCGCTGCTGGCGGTTTTGCAGAAAGCCTGTTAAAACTCGCTCACCGCCAACCAGGAGGAAATCAGCCATGGGAAACTTCAAGCGACCGACGATGCGACGCAGGAGCAGCGCATGAGAGAAAAGATGACGCCCCTGGCTTGGAGCCCGTTGGGCGGTGGTGTTTTGGGAACCCCGGAGAAAACCGCAGGCATGGGGCCGAGGCACGCCGTTTCGGCGCATTTGCAGGAGACCATTCAGAGCATCGCCGAGGCTCGCGGACTGAGCCGTTCGGTGATTTCGCTAGCCTGGCTCCTCAAGCATCCCAGCCAAATTGTGCCCATTGTGGGCTCGGCGGACCCGGAGCGCATTCGCGATTGCGCAAAGGCCGCTGAAGTGGATTTGACGCGTGATGAGTGGTACCGGTTGTTCACCGCCGCGCGGGGCGAACGATTGCCTTAGGTTTGATTTGCTTCACGAAAAACTATAATCGCAGTAAACGCGCCTGTTTTATTTTCTCAAAAGTTGTGAATTCTCCATCTCAATCCTCCTCGCCTCCATCGCCACGGGCTTTGGGCTACCGCATGCCCGCAGAATGGGAGCCCCATGCGGGAACCTGGTTTTCCTGGCCTCGGCCAGAGGGCATTAGCTTCCCGGGGCGCTATGATCTGGTTCCGCCGGTTTACGCCAAACTGATCCAGAATTTGGTCCACGTGGAGGATGTGAACATCAATGTCTGGAACGCAGAAATGGAACAATGGGTTCGCGAACTGCTGGTTCAGCACCGGACGCCAATGGATCGCGTTTTCTTTCATCATTTTCCGGCCTATGAGCCCTGGTGCCGCGATCACGGACCGATTTTTTTAGTCCGAAACAGCAACGGGCAGAGTGAGCGAGCCATTGTGGACTGGGATTACAACGCGTGGGGCGGCAAATATCCGCCTTTTAATTTGGATGACGCCGTGCCACATCATGTGGCCAAATTACGGGACATCCCGCTGTTCTCTCCGGGTATTGTCATGGAGGGCGGATCCATCGAGGTCAATGGCAGGGGTACAGTCTTGACCACCGAGGCCTGCCTGTTAAATCCCAACCGCAACCCGCACCTGAGCAAAGCCCAGATCGAACAGTTCCTAATGGATTATCTGGGCGTTACTCATGTGCTTTGGCTGGGCGACGGCATTGTGGGGGATGACACCGACGGCCATGTGGATGATTTGGCCCGCTTCGTCAATTCCAACACCGTGGTCACCGTGGTGGAGGAGGATCCGCAGGACGAGAATTACGAAATTCTTCAGGAGAATTTAAAGCGGCTTCGCACAATGCGGGACCAGGATGGCGAACCGCTTCGTGTTGTGGAACTTCCCATGCCCGGGGTGATTGAAACGGAGGGGCAGCGGCTCCCAGCAAGTTACGCCAACTTTTATATCGCGAACAGCATGGTGCTTGTGCCGACCTACCGTCACAACAATGACGCAATTGCCCTGGGGCTCTTGCGGGATTTGTTTCCAGGCCGGCGCGTCATCGGCATTGACTCCACCGACTTGATCTGGGGGTTGGGATCCTTTCACTGCATCAGCCAACAGGAGCCGCAGTAAGCCCGGAACAGTTTTGCCGCTTATTTTTTTATTGGCAAAAACCGAACGCAGGCGGGCATGGGCACACTGAGGACTTGGCCGGTTGGGGTCAGTCGCCCGGTGTCCGGGTTTATTCTGAAGACTACCACCGTGTCGGAGTTTTGATTGGCGGCGAGCAGAAATTTTCCCGTAGGCTCAATCCCAAAATTGCGGGGTGTTTTTCCCTGCGTCGGCTTGTTTTCCACCAGTGCCAATCGCCCGTTTTTTTGATTAATGGCGAAAACCACGATGCTGTCGTGCCCGCGGTTGGAACCGTATAGGAACTTTCCTGAAGGATGAACCAATACCTCGGCAGTGCTGTATCCGGGGTGCAAGTTTTCTCCTTCAGGCAATGTGGAAATTTTTTGGATGGGTTTGAGAAGGCCTTTTTTGCGATTGAAGGCGAAGGCCGTGACGGTGCAGTCCAATTCATTAATGGCATAGGCAAAGCGACCGTGCGGATGAAAACTGAAATGACGGGGGCCGGCTCCGGGGTGCAACTCAGAGAATGAGGGATCATTGGAAGTCAGGGTTCCACTGGCTGTGTTGAGTTGATAAATCATCAGTTTATCAATGCCAAGATCCGCCGCCACAGCGAATCTGTTGGAAGGGTCCACATTGATGGAATGCGCATGGGGCTCTTTTTGTCGCTGGGGATGAACGCTTGAACCGACGTGCTGAACGAAAGCTGTGGATTTGCTGAGATGGCCGTTCTTATCAATGGGAAAAGCAGCAATGTTTCCTCCGCCATAGTTGGCCACTAGAACGACCTTGCCATGGTGATCGGTTGAAATATGACAAGGTCCTTTTCCTCCGGAAGATTGCTGGTTTAACAAAGCCAAATGGCCATTGGCCGTATGGATCGAATACGCTTTTACGGCACCTTCAGGCCTGCCGTCGAAACCATTCATTTCGCCAACGGCATACAAAAATCTTCCGTCTGGATGAAGCGCAAGGAAAGATGGATTGGTCGTCTCCGCTGCCAATTCTGGTTCCGAGATCTTTTCGTTGAACGCATCAAAGCGCGAGACATAAATGCCCTTGCTGGAGGTTTTGGTGTAGGTGCCAAAGTAAACGAACATTTCCTGTCCAGCGCAAAGGGGCTGGCCGAGCATATAAATCAGCACAAAACACAAACCAGCCACGCAGCATGTTGTCTTCCTCGACAATGTCTTCATGCGCCCGATTCTATCCTGTGTTTGCATGATGCTGCAACGAGAGTCTCAGGCTTCATCGCGCGCGGTCGCCAAGGTTTTAGTTTGCATCAGTCGGCCACAGATTGGAGAATGGACTATAAATACACTTTTATGATTAAAGTCGCATTACTGGTGGCCGGGGTAATGGCGATTGGCCTGTTGTATATTTTTGCTGTTTTCGCTTTCCAGAAATTTTCGAAAACAAAGGGCGATGGCAAGAAGCGGATGTATTACCGCTCCTGAAAAGACCTCATAGTTTCGGACTTTTTGCACTAATACGCTTCTCATCCAAGTCCCGATGGCCAAAAGAAACGGCTTGCACCATTGTGGCACTGCCATCTGATTGGAAGTTTCAGGTGCAATGCCTGAAAACGGCTCAAATAAAGGCGAGTTCGTGACTGGCTCGCCTTTTTTCTTTCTTTTTTGAAGTTGGCAATCCAAGCCTTAGCCTGCTACAAGGTTTCCGACCTCCATGATCCCCGCTATTGGCAGCCCGAGTGGGTTTGCATTAAATAGTGCGGTGCCACTTCCAGCGATGGAAGTGGCTTTTTATTTTATCTCCCAAGTTTTTATATCCGATTCGGGCCTGTTTTCGTCCCGTTTGGGGTGTTTAAGAATGGGCTTGCTGGGAATCAGATCCTCCCGAAGGCGCACTTTTCCGCATTCGTTTTGCTTAC
The DNA here is from genome assembly GCA_937983475.1 of uncultured Verrucomicrobiales bacterium. Lineage (GTDB taxonomy): Bacteria > Verrucomicrobiota > Verrucomicrobiia > Limisphaerales > JACDHS01 > CALJZV01. The sequence continues at coordinate 3,445 of CALJZV010000048.1, read as the reverse complement.
GCATTTTCCAAAAGGAGTGGCCGTCTCGAATAAAAAAATAAAAAAAGAAACCCGCGCCGATGATCAAAAGCGCGACTGCGCCCAATATTATCAAAACTGTTTGAGGATCGACATCCATTTATTTAAAAGGTAACGGGTTTATGTGGAAGAATCCAAGATTTCCCAAGGGCAACCAGCAGCTTTGAGCTTCCCTTATTCCTACATCATTTTGGCAGCACATCCGACAGACACGTAAAATCGTATTTGTTTAAATGGGATTTCAAAGGAGGACTGCTTAGTCGCGTTCAGTATTTGGCGCTCATTCGAGCGCCTTTTTTTTTGACCCAGCCAATGCAAATCTAAGAGGTTGTTGCAGCCCTGCCGGCATGGTGTACGTTGTGTTAAAGGAGGCATGAGTGGATAGATGAAAAGACGGTTTAAAATTCAAGACGAGTTTACGAACATGAAAAAGGCAGATGGTACTCCCATGTCTCGCCAACAGATTCATATGTTGCGAAAACGCGCCAAGGGTATTTGCTGGATTTGCAACAAGCCTGCATTGAAGGGGGGGTATTTTTGCTTGGATCATCAAGTTGAAGCCCGAGAGCGAATGAGGAAGAAATTGGGGTGTAGAAGGCGAAATTGGGGCGCAGAAAGTTATGCGTTGGAGGAAAAAACAACGCGAAAAAAAGCCGTTCGCAGAGTGGTTAAGAAAAAATAAAAACGGGGATCATCCTAATCATCCCAAGTTTTTAAAATTAATGGTGTTTTTGTAGCGTCCATTTTTGAAAACTCTTGCACAGGCTCAAATGCGAAACGCTTGAATTGTTGATTCGTAGAACAAAAAAACCACCCTGATGACCGGTTCAAGTTGGATTTCCAAATTACCTTGGATTTATGACCAATGAGAATCCTGATAAAATTGAGGTCGTGTGTCTGCAAGATCAATACTCTGACTGTCCGTCGTTTTCCATCAATTCATTGTGGCCATATCCAATAAAAGGATTTAGCAACACACTCCAAAGGCGATCAGCACAAAAAATTCCTCTCCAGGTTGTGAACAAGCTGGTTTACAGCCATCATCAATTCACCACGTATGTCCACGCTCTTTCCTCTAGAAAGGTCAACGGGTTGTGACATGACCTGAGAGCAGCGCCGGTTCAAAGGGAGTAATTCCTCTGCGTTGCCCAGTTCCCGAAGCAGCCTGAGAACAGTTTCATTTATCTGGCGAGTGCGCTGGATGGCTTTGAGCGCGGTATCTACAGAAATATTCCCCGCCTGAACCTTTTGAAGCAATCGGCATTCAAACGCGCGGCACCGGGAAGGTCGGTCCGCATAAATGGTGCACAGGTTGTCTTTAAAGCAGGCGCAGGGCTGTAGGAAGCGTGTCTTGTTTCCCATGCGCTGGAGAGGGAGTCCCAAGGCGGCCAGTTTTTTTGCATTGTCGCTTTTTTGAAGTTCGACATCGCCAAAAAGCGCGCCATTGCAGCATAGACCGCAAGGCGGGCATAATTTTCCAACGGTTTCCGCTTTGGTTGAATCCCTATCAATATTCTTCATCAAATGCTTCCTCAACGCCATTCGTGCTTGGGATATTTTCTCTGCAATTCCGATTTGATGCGGGGGTAGTGATCGCGCCAGAATCCGCCAAGATCTTGCGTGATTTGAACCGGACGATGGCTTGGTGCCAGGATGTGTACGAGGACCGGAGCGCGTCCCATGGCAATGCGCGGGGTTTGCGTCACGTCAAATAGCTCCTGGACGCGCAAGGAAATGTATGGTGCGCCTTCGGGCGGGTAAGTCACTTTGGGTTTTCGGCCATTGGAAAGCTCAAGCCTTTCAGGGGCGTGCTTCTCAAGCAATTCCTGTTGATCGGCGCTGAGCCAGCCCTTGACCATGTTTTTAACGGGGAGGTCTTTAATTTCCTTGTAAGAAAATGAGCCGTGGCAGATTTGCTCAATCAGATTCTTGCGATCCTCGTCCCCGATGGGCGGAAGTTTCAGCTCCGGGCACCATTGGCTCAAGAGATTCAACCGGAGAATCCATTGTTCGATGGAATGGTCCCATTCATTAAGTTGTAAACGCCCGGCAAACACCTCCTCGCTCAGCAGGCGGGCGGCGGCATCCGCTGGTGGCGGCTCAACGCGCCTTTTATTAAGGGCAAGGTCACGGAAGCGATGCTGCTCCTCTGCATAGACACGCTTGCTGGACGGGTCATAAAAAACGTGCGGCTGCCGGGTGATGTCCTCCGGAAAAAGTTCCTGAAGCCATGCGGGTTCGATGGCCGTAGCCAAACTAAGAATCGTGTTGGTATCGCCTCCATGCTGGCCCACTTCACGAACCTCGGCGGCAACAATTAGGGGTGATTGCTGCACCATACTTTCCCGCGCCAACACGCCGCGCCTCCCGTGAACCAGTTCACATCGGAGGGTGCCGGAATCCAGTCTTCGGGCGACCCGGTCGGAAAACCCAATGAGAATGCACTTTTGTAGTGCCTCATCACGGACCTCACCCCGCTGAGTGTTCAGTCCTTCGTCCTTGGCGATGCGGAGAAATTGCTCAAGCAACGGTCCGACCTGACGCGCGGTAAGGGCGTGTATGCCCAGCCTTCGGCAGGCGTCGAGCCGGAAATCATTCTTGGCCGCGTAGGTCCAGGCACGCATCAGTATCCAAAAATCACTAGATGCCTTTTCACCAAACAAATCCTCCCGCAGGCCGGCCACATGCTTGTCCACGTTTCGCAACAAGAGGTCGCGGCCTTGCGTCAGCGCGGCAATGAGCGCGGCCTGGTAAACGCAGTGATACTCCTGCGCGGCCAGAAGCATTCGTGCGTAGCGCGGGTGCGTCGGAAACGAAAGCATCTTGCGGCCCGTTGGGGTGATAACCCCTTGCTTGTCGAGTGCCCCCAGGTCCGACAGCAATTCCTCGGCATGGGCCAGAGCATGTTCCTCGGGAGCCTCCAGCCACCGGAAGGACCGGAGATTGACCACGCCTGCGGCCTTCAATGTCAACACCACTTCTGCCAAGTCCAGACGGCGAACCTCGGGCAATTCCTGCGCAGCACGGTCTGCATGTTCGCGCTCGGACCAAAGCCGCACGCATGTTCCCGGAGCGGTGCGACCGGCGCGGCCGGCGCGTTGGTCTGCGGCGGCGCGGCTGATTTTTTCAATGAGCAGGGTGTTGATGCCGCGATAGGGGTCATACCGCGGGATGCGTGCCAGGCCGCTGTCGATTACGAGCCGGATGCCATCAATGGTCAAAGAGGTTTCTGCAACATTGGTGGAGACCACGACCTTTGGCTGGGCGTGCCGGGCCACCGCAATATCCTGATCGCGTGGAGGCAATTCGCCGTGAAGCGGCAGCAAAATGTAGCCCTTTGATTCGGAACGCTGACGGATGGCCTCGATGGTCTGGTGAATTTCATATCCGCCCGGCATGAAGACCAGCACATCGCCGGTGCCGCCTT